>CAYGPA010000033.1:12348-18299 GCA_964351535.1 uncultured Planctomycetaceae bacterium | reverse complement strand
CGAGACGCCGAGCTCGCGGGCCGACTCGCGCAAGCTCATGTTCGCGAGACGGCCGCCGCGCGCGGGCGTGCGCGCGGACGAGTCCGCGCGTCCCTCGTACCAGACGAAGACCACGAGGCCCAGGAAGGCCAGCTCGACGAGGCGTCGGCGGATCGAGAGTCGGGGAAGGAGCGGGATCAAAACGAGTACGCGAGTCCGAAGTAGACGAAGTCGACGTCGCTCGAGGGGCCGGAGTCCTCGATCGCCTGGCCGGGGAAGAAGTGCGAGTAGCCCAGGTATCCGCCGAGGTGCCTGTCGAAGGTGTAGTTCGCCCGCAGATCGATCTCGTGCCCGATCTCCGAGCCCGTGAAGGCGCCGGGAGCCCGCAGGACGCCGCCTCCGGCGTTGTAGATGGCGTCGTTGCGGTCCTCGAGCCAAAACGTGTGCCACGCCGCGCGCAGCTTCAGCTTCTTCGTGGGCGCCGACGACACGCCGAGGTTCGCCGCGATCACGTTCTGCCGACCGATCTGGTCCGCGTACCCGAAGTACGCGTGTCCCAGCGGGAAGAGCTGATCGAACGTCCCCACGTCCCCACCGGTCCCATCGTCGCCGCTGGCCCAGTCGAGGCCCAGGAACCAGCGGTGGCCCCACGCACCGTCCTCCGGAACGTAGCCGAGCTCGACCGTCGCGAACCCGGCGCGGACGTCCGCGCTTCCGACGCTCCCGCCCTGCCAGGCGGCCTCGGTCTCGACGTCGAATCCCGCTCCGAAGGGAGTCCACGCTCGCGTGCCGAACGTGTAGCGCTCCGAGTCGCCCATCGTGCCGTTCACGTTGACGTTGTCGCGCGTCGTGCCGAGCCCGTAGAGCTCCAGGCCGAGGCCGCCCTCGTCGGGCGTCCGCCGGGCGTACGCTCCGAACAGCAGCTGGTCGTCGTCGCGCGTGTTCGCCTCGGTCTTGTCCACGGGGACGAACGCCGTGAAGAAGGCACTCGTCGCCCACGGGCCCGTGAAGTGGTCGACCATCAGGCCGTCCCAGGTGCGCAGCGTGTTGCCCCACGGGAGCGGACTGACGAGCCGCTGTGCGCCGAACGAGATCATCTGCCGGCCCAGGCGCAGGCGCAGGCGCGAGTCTTCCCCGAGGCTGAGCGGAAGCTCGCCGAAGAGCTGCTGGAGCGCCAGCGTGTCCATGTCGAGCGTGCGGCGCCCGCCGGGCAGGTCGCGGTCGGTCGCCTGCGCGGACTTGCCCTCGGCGAACACCCGGAAGCTCTCGCCGAAGTGCAGGTCGCCGTGCAGCAGAATGCGCGAAACCACGAACGTGTCGTCGTCGTTGGGCACGCCGAACGCGAAGTCGCTCCACCCCTCGACGCGGGACTCGAGCCGGCCGCCGAAGCTGACCCACGTGTCTCCGTCGTCGTCGAGCGCGACGTGCTTCAGGAAGTCGAACGGGTCCGTGCCGCCCTCGAACCGGGACCAGTCCTCGTTCTGGCGCAGGAACGCGTACTTCGGACGCGTGCTTTCGTCGGTGTCCTGCGCCGCGGCGGGGACGGTGGCGAGCAGCGCGCAGGCCAGGACCGCGTGGACTCTCGTCAGGGGAGACACGCGAAGCAGGGTTGTTCGAAGGTTCAGCATGGTCCGGGGGTGCGCGCGATCTCGCGCCGTTTGAGGAAGACCTTGATCCACAGAAACGAGATCAACAGGAAGGGGGCGAGGAACCAGATCAGATCGATGCGACCCGCGCCGGGAGGAGTCACCTCGACGGGCAGGTGGAATTCTTCGCGCGCATCGGTCGCGCCGTAGGCAAAGCGTACGTTCCAGGTACCGCGCCGGTCGAAGTCCACTTCGCCGACCAGCTGGAAAGGCTCGCTCGACTTCGCCGGGGCGGCCGCGAACGTGGCTTCGGGGGCGTGGTCGTCGGCCGGCGCGACCGTGATGTCGAGCGGGGGAGAGTCGTCGGCCGTCGGACGCGGGTCCACGTAGAAGTAGAACGTGCCCACGCCGACGTCGGGGTCGGCCCAGATCGAGACGATGCGGCCGCCGAGCGGCTCGTCGACCAGGATCGGGTACGGGGGTCCGTCGTGGGGGAGTCTCATCCCAGGAACGTCCCCCGCATCTCCATGGGCTGCTGCAGGAGCCACACGGCGGCCGCGAAGAAGAGCAGGATCAGGGCGGCCCACGGCGCGAGGGCACGCCGCCAGGTGTCCGCGAAGTCGCGGCGCGCGAGCGCGGCCGCGACGCCGAGGGACCCCGCCGCGCCCAGCACCAGCAAGCCCAGCTCGATCGGCTGGACGGCCGCGGCCGTGAAGCCCCCCCGGCCCCACTGCGGGGCTCCCAGCGAGAAGCCCGCATCGAGCGCCGCGCGCTGGGCCACGGGGATGAACGTCCACAGTCCCGTCAGGAGGTGGAACGCGTAGTGCGCGGCCCACACTCCCAGGCCGATGGGCGCGAACGCGAACGCGAAGCGGCCGACGTGCGCCACGAGCTTCTGGGAGGAGCCGGACAGGCGCAGCGCGGTCCAGCCGGTGAGCGCGAGCAGCGCGACGGGCTCGATCACGAGTCCCAGGGCGAACAGCGCGCCCAGCACCACGGTCTCGCTGCGCGTTCCGAGGAGGTCGGCCAGCCAGCTCTGGAACGCATAGACCGGGCTGACCATGCCGAAGGCGTTCAGCAGCGCTCCGAAGGCGAACACGAGGATCAGGACCGACACGTCCCGGCGCTTGCTGAGCCGACCCAGGCTCGAACGCACGGGGTCGACCACGAGTTCCGCGCCCGGCACGCGCGTCGCGAGGGCCACGTTGTCGTGCGGGCAAGCGTGGGCGCAGTCCAGGCAGAACGTGCAGTCGATATTGCCCACCTTGGCCGGCAGGAACAGATCGAGCTCGCAGCCGCGTTGCACGATGCGCGTGGATTCGTCCTCCGCGCGCCGTCCGCGGATGCAGTCGACCGTCTTGCAGCTCGCGCAGACGTCCGCGTCGCGGACTCTCACCTCGAGCGGGGACAGCGTCGACGCGACGAAGTTGAACTGTCCGATCGGGCAGACGTACTTGCAGAACGGGGCGCGCTCGAAGAGGGAGTCGACCAGGAAGGCCGCCGCGAAGTAGCCGAGGATCAGCGCCGCCGTCCACGCCGGGGAGCCCCACAGGTCGAACGCCTCGTAGGCGAACAGCACGCCGACGAAGAGCAGGGTCGCGGACCACTTGTTCCGCAGGGCGCGCGGAAAGCGACGGGTCGGCTGCCGCAGCTTGCGGGCCAGGTCCCGGGCCAGCAGCAGCGGGCACGCGGCGCAGAACAGGTTGCCGGCGCCGACGAGGACGGCGACGAGGAAGCCGCGATAGTGGACCCACGTGACGAGGGTCGCGAGGTTCTTCGGAGCGAGCTGAGGGCCGAGGAGGCCGTGCAGGACCAGGACGATCGCTGCGAGGAGGAGCACGAGCTGCAGCGCGAGCCGGGCGTGCCTCCAGGAGAGGAAGCGGCCCAGGACCGGGGCGCGCAGGAGGTCGAGACCTCCCGGCGCGGCGGGCGCGGCGACGGGCTCCGCCAGGCTCATTCGGACCCGGGCTCCTCCGAGGCGACCCCGGGCACGTGGACCACGTGCTCCATGCTCTCGCCCGCGGGGGTCACGGCCGTGACCACGAAGAACCAGTCGCCGCCCATCGTGAACTCGAGCTCGGCGACGTAGCGACCGGACGCGGTCTCCGCGGCGCTGGCCAGTTCGGGGACCATGCCCGCGTGGTTCATGTTGCCCTCGACGTGGACCGCGGCACCGCGTAGCGGCTCGCCGGCACGGTCGGTGAGCGTCAGCTCGACCGAGACGGGTCCGACGCGCGGCGGCGATGGCGTGAACACGAGCTCGACGCCCGACGCATCGCCTTCCGGAACCTGCGTCCCGCAGGCGACCAGGAGCGCGACGGCGCAGGCCATCCACCGCGTGCTCGCGCGGACGGAGCGGACTACCGTTCTCACGCGCAGTTCTCCCCCGCGCGCGGCTGGATCGCACAGGAGCACCGGAGGCCGCTGGTGTCTTCGCCCTTCGGCGGGAACACGTGGTAGTACATGCCGATCGCCATCGGGATGAAGACGACCGTGTTGTAGAACAGGTGGAGCTCGACGCGCGGGATCCACAGCTGAACGATGCTCACCGGCACGGGGCTGTCGAACAGGTTCTTGCCGACGATCGCCTGGCCCTGCAGCAGCGCGTGTTCGATGTGGTGCCAGAACTGGATCCAGAACGAGATCATCCACCACAGGTACGAGCGCCCCGAGAAGCCCGTGCGCAGGAACCACAGGCCCGCGAGCATCACGATCGCGTAGCCGTAGTGGAGCACCTCCGACTTCACCATCCAGGGGAACCAGAGTCCCAGGATGCCGCGTGACTCGGGCACCGGCCAGCCGAGGGCGTAGATCTGAAAAGCCTGCGCGAGGTGCTCGGCCCAGTGGGCCAGCACGATCACGGCGAAGCCGCGCAGGGCGAGCTCGTGCCATTCGGCGTTGAGCTTCTCGAGGAGGGACGCCGAGGCGTGGTGCTCGGCAGAAACGGCGTGTCGAACGGAGGTCATTGCAGCTTGGCCCGCAGGGAGGGAGGAGAGAACACCGACGCGCGGAGGTGGCGCCGGCAGCCTCCGGGGAAAGCACCGGCCGTGCCAGGAGGCCTGGGGTCGCTTCCAGGGGGGCTCGCAGGAGCCGCAAGTTGCTGGCAGGAAGCAGTTTGCGAGATTCCGGAGACACGGCCCGGGCGACCCGGAGTCCCGCCGCGAGGCGGCCCGGGGAGCGGAATTCCTATGGTCGACCCATAAGATTTCCGGGTGCGCGCCGACGCGGCGTGCGCTCCAGGCGCGGCTCAGTCGGGCTGGACGAGGACCCGCGTGCGGTCGATCTCCGCGACCTCGTGCCGGCTCCGCTCGCCGTCGGGCCAGAGCACCTCCAGCCGGTCCACCGCGGAGACCTGGCCGAGGCCGAACGTCTGGGTCAGCTCGCCCTGGCTCAGGTAGGAGCCCCCGGTGCGCACGGTGCGCACCTGCTTGCGGCCCGCGGCGTGGAGCTCGACGACCGCCCCCACGGCGTCGGGATTTCCACCGCGTCCGCGCAGGCGCACGCGCAGGAAGTGCCGCGGAGCGGTCTCCTGCACCCGGTTCAGGAGCAGTACGGCCTCTCCGCCGTTCTGGGTCACGACCAGGTCGAGGTCGCCGTCCCCGTCGACGTCCCCGTGGGCCAGTCCCCGTCCGACGCGCGGCCGCGCGAAGTCCGCGCCCGCGAGCGCCGTCACGTCCTCGAACCCGCCCTCCGGCAGTCCGCGCAGCAGGAGCGCGGATTGTGCGTGCGCCTGGCCCGGCTGGTAGCGCGCGATGTCGGGCTCGATGTGGCCGTTGACGACGACGAGGTCCAGCCAGCCGTCCAGATCGAGATCGAGAAACGCGAGGCCGAAGGCCAGCGGGTCGAACGTCGGAACCGCGACCCCGGAGCGCCTGGCGATGGCCTGGAAGCGTCCCGTGCCGTCCTGCTCGAACAGCGACAGGGGCTCGCCCGAGAAGTTTCCGATCGCGACGACCGTGCGCTCGCCACCGAGCCGGGCGACGTCGATGCCCATGCCGGCGCGCGCGCGTCCGTTCTCGTCGTAGGCGAGCTGGGCCTCCATCCCGGCCTCCTGGAAGCGTCCGCGGCCGAGGTTGCGGAACAGGAAGTTCGGGCGCGTGTCGTTGGCCGCGAGGATCTCCGGCAAACCGTCGCCGTCCAGGTCGTCCGCGACGGCTCCGAGCACCTTCCCCAGACTGTGCGTCGGGCCTTCGAAGGGGGCCAGCTCGAACGTGCCGTCGCCGCGGTTCGCGTAGAGCAGGCTCGGCAGTCCGGGATAGCGGTCGGGCGTGGTGAAGACCTTCGAGACGCCATCGAAGCTCGTGAAGATCTCGGTCTCCGGAGACCACTCCACGTAGCCGCCCACGAAGAGGTCGAGGTCGCCGTCTCGATCCGCGTCGAGCCAGA
>CAYGPA010000033.1:0-12248 GCA_964351535.1 uncultured Planctomycetaceae bacterium | reverse complement strand
ACGTAGCCGCCCACGAAGAGGTCGAGGTCGCCGTCTCGATCCGCGTCGAGCCAGACCGCGGCGGTCGTCCATCGCGGCGGGCTGCCCGCGACCCCGACCCGCTCGGCCACGTCGCGGAACGTCCCGCCGTCGTTCTCGAGCAGCACGTCGCGCCCGACGGTCGTGACGAACAGGTCGAGGTCGCCGTCCGCGTCGTAGTCCGCGGACGTGCAGCCCATGCCGTACAGTTCGAGGTCGGCTCCCGCGCGGCGGCCGACGTCCTCGAAGGTCCCGTCGCCGAGCCCCCTGTAGAGCGCGCAGGTGCCGCGGGCGACGTCTTCGGGCGCGTCCTCCCAGGCCGTTCCGCCGACCAGGAACAGGTCGAGCACCCCGTCGCCGTCGTGGTCGAAGAGGCACGCTCCGGCGCCCATCGTCTCGGGCAGCCGCTTCTCTCCGAACCCGCCGGTGCGATGCACGAAACGGATCCCGGAGGCGGCCGTGGCATCCTCGAAGGTCGCGTCGAAGCGCACGGTCGCACGTGCCGGTGCGGCCGGGACCTCGTCCGCGGGCGACGAGGCGTTCCCTCCGTCGCAGGCGGACGCCAGCGCGAGCACGACGATCGGGGCGCGCCGGGTCCTCATCGCGACTCGTCCGTCAGCCCGTGCTTGCGCAGGTAGTAGCTCAGGTTCTTCGGATCGATCCCGAGAAGCCTGGCCGCCTCCTTCTTGCCGCCTTGCGCGGACCGCAGCGCATCCTCGAGGAAGCGTCTCTCCGCGCTCTCCAGTCCCTTGCGCAGGTCGAGGTCGGTGTCCGCGCGCGGCCGGCTCTCCGCGGCTCCGAGGATGCTGCGCAGGAGCGCGGCGTCCAGTCGGCCGTCGCGCTGCGCCAGGATGGACGCGCGCTCGAGCACGTTGCGCAACTCGCGCACGTTCCCGGGCCAGTCGTAGTCGCGCAGCACGGCGAGCGCCTCCTCGTCGACGAGCTCCACGGGCACCTCGCCGTGGCTCGTGCGGGCGCGGGCCCGCGCGAACAGCTCCCTGGAGATCTCCGGGATGTCCTCCGGGTGCTGTCGCAGCGGAGGGATCCGGATCGGGAACACGTCCAGGCGGAAGAACAGGTCGGAGCGGAACGATCCGTCGTCCACGAGCGCCTTCAGGTCGGCGTTGGTGACCGCCACGATCCGCACGTCGACGACGCGCGTGCGCGATTCGCCGACCATCTGGTACTCGCCGGTCTCGAGGACCCGCAGCAGCTTGGCCTGGACCTCAGCCGGCAGCGTGTGGATCTCGTCCAGCACCAGCGTGCCGCCGGCGGCCTCGGCGAAGCGTCCGGTGCGGTCGTCGTAGGCGCCGCTGAAGGCACCGCGGCGGTGTCCGAAGAACTCGCTCTCGAACAGCGGCGCCGGCACCGCGGCGCAGTTCACGAGGACCAGCGGCGCCTCGGCGCGCGAGCTCAATCGATGGAGCTCGGCCGCCACGAGCTCCTTGCCGGTCCCGCTCTCGCCGGACACGAGCACGGTCGCGTCGGTCGCCGCGACCTGCTCGATCATGCGCCGGACGTCCTCCATCACCGCCGAGCTGCCGACGAGCGCGCGCTCGCCGCGGACGCGCTTCGCGACCCGGCGCAGGCGATCGACCTCGCCCAGGAGGCGCCCGTGCTCCAGCGCGCGCCGCACCGCGAGCAGGAGCTGGTCCGGCCCGATGGGCTTCTGCAGGAAGTCGAAGGCGCCCGACCGCATGGCCTGGACCGCGTCGTCGACGGTTCCGTGCCCCGTGATGACGATCACGGGTGCCGCGGACTCCGCGATGGCCGGTGCGGCGACCAGGTCCATGCCGCTCTTGCCGGGCAGGCGCAGGTCGGTCAGCACGACGTCGACCGGCTCGCGCGCGAAACGCGCGAGCGCCGCATCCACGCTCTCCTCGGCGCACACCTCGAAGCCCTCGCCGGTCAGCACCGCGAGCATCGACTCGCGGACGAACTCCTCGTCCTCGACGAGCAGGATGCGCGTGGGGTTCTTCATGCCGGTTCCTCTTCGCGCACCGCGCCGGTTCCGAGCAGCGGAAGGCGCAGCACGAAGCGCGCACCTCCGCCCGCCCGGTTCTCGGCGGTCAGCTCGCCGCCGTGAGCCTGGACGATCTGGTAGGAGATGGACAGGCCCAGGCCGGTGCCGCCGCTCTTCGTGAAGAACGGGTCGAAGACGCGCTCGAGGTCTTCCTCGGCGATCCCCGGACCCTCGTCCTCGATCGCTATCTCCAGGCGGTTGCCGGGCAGCCGCTCGCCCTTTACCAGGATGCGGCCGCGTCCGTCCATGGCGCGCCCGGCGTTCAGCAGGAGGTTGAGCAGGACCTGTTCCAGGCCTCCTCCGCCGCCGGCCACGAGGTACGGAACGTCCAGTCCTTCGACGCGGATCTCGACGTCGTGCAGCTCACGCGGGAAGTGTGCCATCGAGGTGGCCCGCTCGACGACCTGGCGAAGGTCGGAGGACGCCTCGCCGTGCACGGGCCTGGCGAGGGGTAGGAGCTCGCTCGTGATCTCGCGGATGCGATCGAACCCGCGCCGCACCTGCGCCGTGTACTTCGCGCGCAGCTCGGGATCGTCGGTTCGCTCGAGCAGCGTCAGGTAGTTGGCAATGCCCTCCAGCGGGTTGTTGATCTCGTGGGCCACGCCCGCCGTCAGCAGACCGAGCGCGGACAGGCGCTCCGCGGTGCGGGCCCGGCGCTCCATGTCGCGCTCGCGCGTCCGGTCGCTGAACGAGAGCTCCACGAGCCGCTTGCCGGCGTAGTCGATGCCGACGCAGCGTGCGTCGAGATCACAGCGCGCACCCTTGCGTGCGTGCACGAGCCCTGCGAGCTGAACCGGTTGCTCGGCCCCCGCGGACGCGATGCCGATGCCTTCCCGCAGCCGCTCGCCGCCGTCCGACTCGAACCGGCTCGCGATGGCGCCCAGGGGCAGGTCGGCTCCGGTCTCCGCGATGCCGAAGAGCTCCCTTGCTCGCGGATTCCAGTCCTGGACGAGTTCGGTCTCCGGCTCCACGATGAGGATCATGTCGGCCGCGGCGTCCATCAAGGCGCGCTGCTTCCCGGATTCCTCTCGGATTCGCCGGGCGTAGCGCTCGGTTTCGAGCAGCCGCGCGGCCTTGTGGCTGGCGCGCACGAAGAACGCGCTGCCGAGACCGATGGCCAGCAGCACGAGCAACGTGCGCAGGACCGTGCGCAGCTCCTCACCCGCGAGCGATCCGGTGAGCAGTGCCGCCCGGGGGACGCAGGTGACGACGAAGGAGGCCGGCTCGACGCCCGTCGCACGCGCGAGGAGGAAGGCCTCCGGAGTCTCGATCCCGGTCTCGCCGCCGACGACGCGAGAGCGGAGCCGTGGCGCGCTTTCGAGGAGCCGCGCACAGCCCTGTACGACGTCCCCGCCGACCGCGGTGGGAGCGAACGTCGCGCCGCCCGCGTCGAGCAGGCACGTCGTCGTACCGGGCACGGGTTCGAAGCCGGTGAGGGCGCGTAGGAGTGGCGCGGCGTAGACCGTGACGACCACGGCTCCCAGAGCGGCACCTCCTGCCTGAACGGGGGCTATCAGATGGAACACCCGGCGGTCCGCGGGCTCGACCTCGACGCGCTCCGCGTCGTACATCACCCTCGAGACGAGGACGTCGGATCCCCTGAGCGTGCTGCACAGCTCGACGAGCTCGGGTGACGCCGACGGATCGAGGAGGCGCGCGGGTAGCGTCGCGACGCCGCCTCCCATCCGCTCGCAGCGGTAGCGCTCGCGCGCCTCGCCATCGACGACCCGCAACCGATCGATCTCCGGGAAGCTCGCCAGGTAAGGCAGCAGGATTCGGCCCAGGTCTCTCGTCGCGCCCGGGGCTTCGCCGGGGGCCGTCGCCAGCAGCTCGTGGACGAAGGGGTGCCGCGCCAGGTGCGAGGCGTGCCGCCGGCCGTCCCCGATTTGCTCGCTCACCTCGCGGACCAGCGCCTCTTGCTGGCGGTCCACGACGCCCAGCAGGTCCCGGCGGCGGCGGTCGCGGACCCCCTCGAGCCGCTGCAGTCCCCCGTGAACCTCCAGTACGCCGAGGCTGCCGAAGAAGAGCACGGCGAGGGTGGTCCTGAGAGTATTCGAGGCGGCGAGTCGCACGTCGCCCCAGGTTAGCGCCGCGCGCCGCCGATGCCGATGCTGATGCCGATGCGAGCCCGCGAAGACGTGCTCTCCTCGACCCCGCCTCGATCGTGCGAGCACACCGCAGGGGAGTGTGGGGCATCGCGGCCACGCGTGAGGACTGCGGGTCGGCCCCCGCCGCGAGCCGGCGACTCGGCCGGACTCGTGGACCCGGCCGGACTCGCGGACTCGGTCGGACTCGCGGACCCGGTCGGACTCGCGGACTCGGTCTGTGGCTGCTCTGGCTCGTCCAGCGCTGCGCGACCGCGTTGCGGACGCGGCGACTGTCCGGAACGGACTGGATGCTGCTCGCGTGGGGAGTCGGAGGGCTGCTGGTCCTGATCGTCCCCGCCACGAAGCGCGGACTGTACGTCCTGCCGCTGCTCCCCGCCTTCGCGCTCATGGGCGCCGCGGCGATCGAAGACGGCCCGGGGGTGTGGCGCGAGCGCTTCTATCGTCGGTTCGCAGCCCTGGAGGTCGCGGTGATCGCGGGCGCGTTCCTCGCACCCGCCCTCGAGGGCCTCGGGCGGAATCCCGACGCGCGCGAGGTCCCGGGAAGCGTGGTGCTGCTCGACCAGGGCGTACCGCACGTCCACGCCGCTGCGGCGTTCGCGCTTGCTGCCGTCGCGGAGGCGGACGCGAGCACGAACGAGTGCTCTTCCACGGCGACCTCGAGTCGCTCGCGTCGGGCGCTCCGGCCCACGCCGTCGTGGCCTCCGCGCATCTCTGCCGGCGCCCCGGGGAGCGCAACCCTCGCCACGAGTGCTACCTGCTCGAGGGCGCGAACGCGGGCCGCTTCGCGGAATGTGCGTCACCGCGCCAGGCTCACGCCGCGCCCGGCACCCCGGCTGCCTCGAGCGCGCCTCGTACCGGTCGCCGCTCTTTCGCCGACCAGATTCCGGACGCTCGCGTCCAAAGCCTGGACGGGAGCGCGATGGGCGGCCTCGGATCCGCCTCCGCGCGGCCTGTACGGCCTCCTCCGTACGGAAGGCCCGGAACTTGCTCGCTACCGTGACCACGTTCGCGGCCGCGGCGAATGCCGTGCACGCGACTCCCCGAACCCACTCCCTGGAGGTCATCATGCAATCCGCCATTCGAACAGCGTGCGTCCGAAGTTCCTCGCTTCTGGCCCTGGCCTGCTTGGCGGGCGGAGCAACCGGACAGACGATCACGGTCACCACGTCGGCGGACGTCGTCGACGTTCCCATGACGGCCGGGTTCACGGATCTTCCAGGGCCCGACGGCGTCGTCTCCTTGCGCGAGGCGCTGCGCGTCTCCGACAACGAGTCTGGCCACCAGGTCGTCGGATTCGCGATTCCCCGCAGCGATTGGTATCTCCCGGACATCTTCCCGGGACTGTGCCTGCTGCAGGGGAGCCTCAGCTGGAGCGCCGCGCAGCCCGTGACGATCGACGGCACGACCCAAACGGCGTTCACGGGGGACACCTACCCCGACGGGAACGAGCTGGTGATCTATGGACTGTCGTTGTACCTGCACGGCGACGGGAGCGTGGTGACCGGGTTGCACGGAAGTCGCGTCGAGCTCAACGGATCGAACGCCCTGGTCCATGGCAACACGGGCGGCATGCACGTCGTCCTGTACTCGGGGTCCGGTAGTACGGTTCGGGACAACGAGGTGGACACGCTCCAGCTCTACCTGTCGAACGACAACGTCGTCGTGCGCAACGAGCTTCAGCGGGTGCGCATCACGGGCAACCACTTCGCGGGGCAGTGGGCCGCGAACAACCGCATCGGTGGCCCGAACCCGGCGGACCGCAACTACATCACGGGCTGGGGCAACTACGGCGAGCACGGCGTTCCCGGCGGAACGACGATCGAACTCCTCGATACGTCCAACACCTCGATCGAGAACAACTACATCGGTACGACGCCCGACGGGATGTCCATCGGCAACCCCGCCTCGACCGTCGGGATCGGGGTCCACGGTGACACCCAGGGCCTGCTGGTGCGCGACAACCTGGTTGCGATCCGCGCCGTGGGCGTGGGGCCGTCCCAGGGCGTCTTGTACGGCTGGCCGTTCTGGATCGAGGGCTCGGGCGACGGAGTGACCCTCGTCGGCAACACGGTCGGTCTCGACGCGACGGGTCAGCCGACTCTGGGTGGCGTGAACGGAATCCAGTTCGGACCGTGGAACTACGACGGCCTGTCCGGCGTGCGCATCGGCGGCACGGCGCCGGGAGAGGGCAATGTGATCGCGGGCCACGCATCGACTGGCGTGCTGGTCGGCGGCTTCTTCGAGGACTCGCCTCTCGACGTCCGGATCACGGGGAACTCGCTCTACGGCAACGGAGACATCGGCATCGACCTGACGCCGAACTCGTGGACCTTCGGCGCGACGCCGAACGATCCGCTGGACGCGGACGTCGGCGCCAATGCTCTGCAGAACCACCCCGAGATCGACGCCGCGACGATTCGCGGGCTGAGAATGCGCGTGTTGGGGCACCTCGAGAGCGAGCCGCTGAGCGTGTACACGATCGAGCTGTTCGCCTCACCGGGCTGCGGCGCCTCGGGGATCGGCCAGGGGCAGGTCTTCCTCGGTTCGACGAGCGTCGCCACGGACTCGGCTGGACAGGCCAGCTTCGTGGTCCACGTGCCCGCCATGGCTCCCAAGGGCTGGGTGGTCACCTCGACCGCGACGCGGGAGCCGGTCGGGGCGACCTCGGAGTTCTCTCCGTGCCGCACGATAACCCGCGTGCCGCTGCGCTCGGCTTCCGGCAGTCCCACGTCCCTGTGATCCGGCGCGGGCTGTCGAGGGAGCCGGGCTCGCGGCTCGTCCCGGTCAGCTCGTGCGTCCCGGTGGCTTGCGGCGCGGCACCCGTTCGCGGGCGGGCCGCGCTCCACCGGGCCGGGGGCGCGCCGCGGCCCCGGCCTCCTGGCGGCGGGCTTCCAGCGCCTCCTTCGGCGGGTTCTCGCGGATCAGGCACAGCGGGCCGTTGCCGATCAGGTCGGCGCGGCCGGCGCCGAGCAGCGCCTTGCGCACGGTGAACCAGTTCTCGGGCTTGAAGAACTGCATCAGCGCGCGCTGCGTGTTGCGGTCCTGCAGGCGCTTGACGGTCTCGACGGGCTTCATCGTCATCGGGTCCAGGCCGGTGAAGTACATGCACGTCGCGATGTCCATCGGCGCGGGGATGAAGTCCTGGACCTGGCGGGGCTTGTAGCCGCGCTGCTTCAGGAAGACCGCGAGGTCGATCATGTCCTCGACCGTCGAGCCCGGGTGGCTCGCGATGAAGTAGGGGACGAGGTACTGCTCCTTGCCGACGCGTTTCGAGGCGGCTTCGAAGCGGTCGGAGAACTCCTCGAAGGTGTGGTTCGCCGGCTTCTTCATGAGGTTCAGCACCTTGTCGCTGACCGCTTCCGGCGCGACCTTCAGGTGGCCGCCCACGTGGTGCTCGGCGAGCTCCTCGAGGTACTCGGGATCTTCACGCGCGAGGTCCATGCGGATGCCCGAGGCCACGTGGACCTTCTTCACGCCGGGAACGGCGCGCGCCTTGCGCAAGAGCTCGAGATTCGGCTTGTGGCTCGTGTCGAGCAGCTTGCAGACCGTCGGGTGGATGCACGACAGCCTGCGGCACACGGCCTCGACCTCGGGCTTCGAGCAGCGCATCTCGTACATGTTCGCCGTCGGCCCGCCGAGGTCGCTGACGACGCCCTTGAAGTCGGGGTCGGCGGCCATCTGCTCGACCTCGCGCACGATCGAGCCCTGGCTGCGGCTCTGGATCGCCCGGCCCTGGTGCATCGTGATCGAGCAGAACGTACAGCCGCCGAAGCAGCCGCGCATGATCGTGACGGAGTCCTTGATCATGGCGTGCGCGGGCACGGGTTCCTCGTACCGAGGATGCTGGCGCCGCGTGTACGGCAGGTCGTAGATCGCGTCCATCCGCTCCTGCGAGAGCGGCAGCGTCGGCGGGTTCAGCACCAGCGTGCGGTCCCCGTGTCGCCGCGTCAGCCGGCGCGCGTTCAGCGGGTTCGTCTCGTGGTGCAGGGTGCGCGTCATCTCCGCGAACGGCCTGCCGCCCTCGCGGACGTCCTCGAAGCTCGGCATCGCGCGCGTGACGTTGTCGCAGGAGGCGTCGTCGAAGCGGTGGTCGGGGAGCTCCTCGTTCTTGCCGAGGAGGTAGGCGACGCCGCGCATGTCGCGCAGGGCCTTGACGTCCTCGCCCGCCGCGAGGCGCCGGGCGATCGTCGCGATCGCGTCCTCGCCCATGCCGAAGGCCAGCAGGTCGGCCTTGCTGGTCACGAGCATGCTGGGGCGGACGGTGTCGGACCAGTAGTCGAAGTGCGCGATGCGGCGCAGCGAGGCCTCCACGCCGCCGATCACGACCGGCACGCCGGCGAAGGCCTCGCGGCAGCGCTGGGCGTAGACGTTCGTCGGCCGGTCCGGACGCAGCTCGATGCGGCCGCCGGGGGAGTACGCGTCCTGGTTGCGACGCTTCCGGTTGGCCGTGTAGTGGTTGATCATCGAGTCCATGTTCCCGGCGCTGACCGCGTAGAAGAGCCGCGGTCGACCGAGGTCGCGCCACGGGTCCGCGCTGCGCCAGTCCGGCTGGGACAGGATCGCCACCCGGAACCCGGCGGCCTCCAGCACGCGCCCGAGCAGCGCCATGGCGAAGGACGGATGGTCCACGTACGCGTCGCCCGTGACGAAGACGACGTCGACCTCGTCCTGGCCGCGCGCGCGCAGCTCGTCCGCCGTGGTCGGCAGGAAGGACAGATCGTCGTATCCGGGCATGGGCCCAGTCTATCGGCTGGAGGGTCCCGGGCTCTCCTCCGCCGAGGGGTTCCGGCCCGCGGGCGAGCGCGCCGTCGGTTGCCTGGGACAACGGGAAGCCGGCGGTCCAGCTCGCCGAGGCGCGCGCCGAGGCCCAGGCGGCCGCGGGGATCGAGCCGGGCGACCCGCGCCACGAGCCCTTCGCGGAGATCGCCGGCCTGGTCCGCGAGGCCGGCGCGGGGTCTCTCCGGTCGCGCCGAATTCGCGTTCGCGACCGGCGCGGAAGGCCGCGAGCGGTTACATAGGCGCCATGACGAAGATCTCCTTCCACGGGGGCGCCGGCACCGTGACCGGGTCGAAGTTCCTGGTCGAGGACGGAGGCGACAACGTGCTGATCGACTGCGGAATGTTCCAGGGCCGCAAGGAGATCCGCGAGCGCAACTGGTCCGGGCCCGGATTCGATGCCGCCCGCGTGCGCAACGTCGTGCTGACGCATGCGCACATCGACCATTCGGGCTACCTGCCGCGGCTCGTCAAGGACGGCTTCGAGGGGCCGGTCCACGCCACGCCCGCGACCGCGGACCTGGCGGACCTGCTGCTGCGCGACTCGGCGATGATCCAGGAGGAGGACGCCGAGTACGCCAACGAGAAGGGCTACTCGCGCCACCGGCCGGCGCTGCCGCTCTACACGGTGAAGGACGCCGAGCGCGCGCTGAAGCAGTTCGAGGTCGTCGACTACGGCGCGTGGACGCAGCTCTCCGGCCGCATGCGCTTCCGCTTCGTGCACGCCGGGCACATCCTGGGCTCGGGCATGGTCGAGCTGGAGGTCGGGCGCGAGGGCTCCGAGCCGCTGCGCTGCCTGTTCTCCGGCGACCTCGGACGCTACGACGCGCCGCTGGTTCCGGACCCGTCCGTGCCGAACCCCTGCGACGTGCTGGTCGTCGAGTCGACCTACGGCGACCGCAAGCACCCCGACCGCTCCGTCGAGGAGCAGCTCGCCGAGATCCTCCGCCGCATCGTCGAGACCGGCGGGACGGCCCTGATCCCCTCGTTCGCGGTCGGTCGCGCCCAGCAGCTCCTGCTGCTGCTGCACCGCGTGGGGGAGGCGCACCGCGAGCTCGACCTGCCCGTCCACCTCGACAGCCCGATGGCCGTGAACACGACCAAGATCTACCAGCGCTATCCGGAGGAGAAGGGCCTCGAGGCCGTCGACCTGCGCTCGGGGTCCAGCAACATCTACGGCAAGAACGTCTACCTGCACCGCACGCGCGACGAGTCGATGCGGCTGAACTCGCTCGTCGGGCCGCGCGTCATCGTCTCGAGCAGCGGCATGCTGACCGGCGGTCGCGTACTGCACCACCTGAAACGCCTGCTGCCCGAACCGAAGAACTCGATCGTCCTCGCGGGCTACCAGGCGCCCGGGACGCGCGGCTGGAGGCTGCAGCGCGGCGAGGGGACGATCCGCGTCCACGGCCAGGACGTGCCGACCAAGGCGCACGTGACCGGGATCAGCGCGCTGTCGGCCCACGCGGACGCCGACCAGATCCTGCGCTGGGTCGAGCCGCTGGCGCCGCCGCGTCGGACCTTCGTCGTCCACGGCGAGCCCGACGCCGCGCGGGCTCTGGCGACACGCCTCGAACTCGAGCGCGGGCATTCCTGCGAGACACCGGGGCTCGGCGAGTCCTTCGAGGTCTAGGTTCGACGGCCCGCCCGGTTAGAATGCCCGCAAGCATGTCGGGAAAGACTCGAGAACACCCGTCCGAACGGATGGTCATCGGCTGGCGCGAGTGGGTTCGGCTGCCCGACCTGGGCGTGGAGAGCATCAAGGCGAAGGTCGACACCGGCGCCCGGACCTCGTCGCTCCACGCCTACGACGTGGAGGAGTTCCAGCGCGGCAAGCAGACCATGGTGCGCTTCAAGCTCCACCCGGAGCAGCGCAACTCGCGCTTCGTCGTGACCGCCGAGGCTCCGCTCTGCGATCGCCGTCGGGTGACGCCGTCCAGCGGGCACTCCGAGCTGCGTCCGGTGATCCGCACGACGATCGAGCTCATGGGCCAGGTCTGGGAGGTCGAGCTGACCCTGACTCGCCGCGACGCGATGGGGTTTCGCATGCTGCTCGGCAGACAGGCCATGCGGGGGCACTTCGCCGTGGATCCCGGTGTGTCGTACCGCAGTGGAAGACGCGTCAAGGGGACGCGTCGGATCAAGAAGAAGAAGAGGTCGACCCGATGAAGATCGCAATTCTGTCCCGCAGAGCTTCGCTGTACTCGACGTCGCGTCTCAAGCAAGCCATCGAGGCCGCCGGGCACCAAGCGCTCGTGGTCGACTACCTGCGCTGCTACATGAACATTGCGACGCACCGCCCCCAGGTGATCTACGCGGGCGAGCCGCTCGAGGTCGACGCCATCATCCCGCGCATCGGTGCCTCGCAGACCTTCTACGGCACGGCGGTCGTGCGGCAGTTCGAGATGATGAGGACCTACTCGATCAACGAGTCCCAGGCCATCGCGCGCTCGCGCGACAAGCTGCGCTCGATGCAGCTCCTCTCGCGCCGGGGCATCGGCATGCCGGTCACCGGCTTCGCGCACTCGACCAAGGACGTCGAGGGCGTCGTCAAGCTCGTCGGGGGCGCGCCGCTGGTCGTCAAGCTGCTGGAGGGCACGCAGGGGATCGGCGTCGTGCTGTGCGAGACGGAGAAGGCCGCCGAGTCGGTCATCGAGGCCTTCCGGGGCCTGGACGCCAACATCCTCGTGCAGGAGTTCATCAAGGAGGCGGGCGGCGCCGACATCCGCGCGTTCGTGCTCGGCGACAAGGTCATCGCGGCGATGAAGCGCCAGGGAGCGCCGGGCGAGTTTCGCTCGAACCTGCACCGCGGCGGCTCGGCCAACAAGATCAAGCTCACGCCGGAGGAGCGCAGCACGGCCGTGCGCTCCGCCAAGGCCATGGGGTTGCGCGTGTGCGGCGTCGACATGCTGCGCTCGAACCACGGCGCGGTCGTCATGGAGGTGAACTCCTCCCCGGGTCTCGAGGGCATCGAGAGCTCGACGGGCATCGACGTCGCGGGCGCGATCGTCAAGTACATCGAGGCCAACGCCTCGCCCAACAAGAACCGGGACCACATCAAGGGGTAGCTGCTAGCCCGGCTCCTCGGGCGCGCGCCGTCAGAAGCGCTCGCCGAGGATGATCGGGCGGAAGCCGAACTCCTCGAGGATCTGGTCGCGGAACTTCAGGCGCAGTGCCTGCGCGGGAACCAGGATGCCGTAGCGCTCCGGCAGGTAGACCCAGACGTCCTTCTTCCCGCTCTGCTCGGCGGGCGAGCCGAGCAGGAACAGGACCTGCATCTTGGTCATCCCGACCTTCAGGTCCTCGGCGTTGCGCTTGACCTC
>CAYGPA010000032.1:17835-21050 GCA_964351535.1 uncultured Planctomycetaceae bacterium | reverse complement strand
CGTGTCCGCCGGCCAGCGCGCCAGGGTCGAGGCCATGTTCATCCGACCGAGCATGCGCGCGTACGGGCCGCACACGAGGGAGTCGCGCAGCTCGCCGATCGTCTGCGGCGGGCTCGAGCGCTCGAGGATCTCCGCCAGCGCGAAGCGCACCATCGCGGACGACAGATGCGAACGCCCTCGCCCGAAGAATGGCGAATCGAAGGCGCGCGCGAGGGCTCGAACGAGTTGCTCGGTGGAAAGCGTCATTCCCGAACAGGGAATATCGGCCCAGATCGCGCTTCTTGCCATTCGGTCAAGGGCGTAGGGGATCGTTCGTACGACTCTCCCGGGGGGGCCCCTGGATCAAGGTTCGAACCCGTTCGGCCAGCTCCTCCTCTTCGAAGGGCTTCTCGAGGACGGGGATTCCGGACTCGATCCGTCCCTGCTCGACCAGCGTGCGGTCGGAGAACGCAGACATGAAAGCCACCTGGATCGACGGGCGCTCGGCCGTCACGCGGCGCGCGAGCTCGGGACCGTTCATTCCGGGCATGACGATGTCGGTCAGGAGCAAGTCGATGCACCCGCTGTGGCGCTGAACGAGCTCGAGCGCTTCCAGCGGCGCGCCCGTGTCGAGCACCTCGTAGCCGAGCTTGGTCAAGAAGTGGCGGATGCCGGCGCGAACGAGCGCTTCGTCCTCGACCACCAGCACGCAGCCGCTGCCGGCCTCGGGCGCGGTCTTCGCTCCGGAGACCGGCGCCGGAGCCGCCGGCTTGTCGGTCCGGGGGAAGTGAAGGCGGAACGTCGTGCCTCGATCGACCTCGCTCTGCACGGCGACGAAGCCCCCGAACTCGCGCACCATGCCGAACACGGTGGAGAGCCCGAGCCCGGTGCCCTTGCCGCGCTCCTTGGTCGTGAAGAAGGGCTCGAAGACCTTCCCGATCGTGGCCTCGTCCATTCCGTGGCCGGTGTCCGACACCGCGAGCACGACGTACCGGCCCGGCTCCAGCGGCCCGCGCGGCGCCTTCAGGTCCTCGCACTCGACGCGGATCCCGAGCCGACCGCCGCCCGGCATCGCGTCGCGCGCGTTGACCACGAGGTTCATGAGGATCTGGACCAGCTGGTCGGAGTCGGCCTCGATCTGGCCCTCGCTCTCGTCCAGCACGACGTCGATCTCGACGTCCTCGCCGATCACGTTCTTCAGCATGCCCTCGGCCTCGGACACCACGTCGTTGAGGTGCACGGGCTTCAGCTCGTGGGTGCGCTTGCGGCTGAAGTCGAGCAGCTGGCGCGTCATCGAGGCGCCGCGGCGAGCCTCGCGTCGGATCTCGCCGAGCATCTGCGTGGCGTCGGCGCCCTCCTCGATCAGGCTCTCGACCACGCGGCAGCCGCTGATGATCCCGGTCAAGAGGTTGTTGAAGTCGTGCGCGATGCCGCCGGCCAGGCGACCCACGGCCTCCATCTTCTGCGCCTGCAGGAACTCCTGCTCGAGCTGCTTGCGCGAGCTGATGTCCTGCAGGATCCCGGTGAACCACCGCCGCTCGCCGGTCCAGAACTCGCTGACGCCGAGCTGCAACGGAAAGGTCGATCCGTCCTTCCGACGCCCGACGACCTCGCGCCCGATGCCGATGATCTTCTTGTCCCCGGTATCGCGGTACGCCTGGAGGTAGCCGTCGTGCTCGGTGTGGTACGGGTCGGGCATCAGGACCTTGATGTTGCGCCCGAGGAGTTCGGCTTCCTTCCAGCCGAACATGTTCTCCGCAGCGGGGTTGACCGTGTCGATCAGCCCTTGATCGTCGATGATCACGATCCCGTCGACCGCGGTATCGAGGACCGACTCCATGCGTGTCCAGCGCTCGGCCGAATCGCCGGCGCCGCTGTGCCGCTCCGCGCGCTCAGGGGAAGAATCCGTCATGGCGAGCATGATATCGTGACGCTTCCGTCCCACCGAGGATCCACCTTGCGAGGACCCCTCGAGCCTCCTACCGTTTCCGAGTGGACACGGACGGCGAGGATCGAACTCCGGAGCAACTCCGGCGCGAGCTGGAACGCATCCGTGCCCGAGAGGCAGGCGTGCTCGGAGCACTCGGAGAAGTCGCCGCCTCCACGTCCCTGATCGCGCACGAGCTGAAGAACGCCACGTCCTCCGTGCACCTCGCACTGCGGGCCGCAGCGGGCAGCCTCGGAGTGAACGAGGAAGAGGCCCTGGCCGACCTCGTCGCGCGCCTGCGCAACGTCGAACGCGGCGTCCGCCGCGCACTGGGCTACGCCGCCCCCCTCGACCCGCAGCCCGAGGCGTGCGAGCCCGGGGGACTCTTCGCCGAGGCCCTCGAAGCACGCCGGAAGTCGTTCGAGACCGCGGGCACCGTGGTCGAGAGGGCCGTCGACGAGGACCTACGCCTGCGAGCCGACCGCAAACACCTCGTCGCCGCCCTGGGCGAATTGCTCGACAACGCGCACCACGCCGCGCCGGGCGGTCGCGTCCGGGCCAGCGCGCGCCGCGCGGGCGACCGCGTCGTCCTCTCCGTCGAGGACGACGGTCCCGGCTTCTCCGAGGAAGCCCGCGCCCACCTCTTCGAGCCCTTCGCGACCCGCGAACCCGACGGCTCCGGCACCGGCCTCGCCCTGTGCAAGCGCCTGGTCGAGGCCAGCGACGGAACCGTCGAGGTCACGACCAGCGACCTGGGCGGAGCGCGCGTGCAGCTCTCGCTGCCCGCGTAGCGCGCCGCACTCCGAACCCGCCCGTCACCGCTCGCATGGGCGCGGGTCGCCGGAGGGCCAAGCAGCCCGCCGAAGGGCGCAGGGCTGGTTCGTACAAGTTTCCGCCGCCGCTACGCCCAGCCCCGAGCTGCAGCGGATCGCGATCGGTTCCATGATCGAGGGGTCCCTGGCGGACGGTCCCCAACACAAAGGAGTCGAGTCATGAAACTGACACCCTGGCGGCGCCGCGGCGCCCTCTCCACGACCGAGCCGGACTTCGACGACCTGATCAGTCGCTTCTGGAACGGCGAGAACGGCGGCCTCTTCCGGCATCTGCCCGAGACCTTCCAGCGGGCTTCGTTCCCGCCCGTGAACGTCGCGGAGGGCGAGGATGCCTACACCGTGACGGTCGACTGTCCCGGCATGAACGAGGACGAGATCGACATCGAGCTGCTCGGCAGCAACCTGATCATCCGCGGCGAGCGCACCTGGAAGGACGAGACGAAGAAGAAGGAGTACCACCGCGTGGAATCGCAGGT
>CAYGPA010000032.1:0-17735 GCA_964351535.1 uncultured Planctomycetaceae bacterium | reverse complement strand
GCGGTATCCGAACAGGTCGGGTTCGAGGAACGTCCCGTCGCCGCGGCCCGTCAGCACGACGAGCACGTCCCTGCCGCCGAACAGGTCGACGTGCCCGTCGGCGTTCAGGTCGCCCGCACTCAGCGGGAACAGCACCTGCCGCGGGAGGGCCGGAGTCTGCATCGTCGCGAAGCTGCCGTCGCCCTGGCCGCGCAGGATCCAGAGGTCCGAGGGACTCCGCAGGACCACGAGGTCACCGGGGCCATCCTCGTCGAGGTCGGCGACGGCCCGCAGGCTGTAGTAGGTCGACGGCAGGTCGGTCGCAACGGGCCCGAGGAACGTGCGGTCGGCCTGTGCGAACCAGGTCTCGATCGTCGTCGCGCCGACCGCGCTCACGACGTCCGGGCGGCCGTCGCCGTCGACGTCCCCGATCAAGGCGGTCTGCAGGTCGACGATCAGGGTCGGGCCGGCACTCAGGCCATCGACCTCGCCGAACAGCACCTGGCTGTCGGTCAGGACGTCGTCGCGGCCGTCTCCGTCGAAGTCGGCGACCCGCGAGGAGAAGGGCACGAACGGACTCAGCGCGATGCCGGGATCGAACTGGCGGCTCTGCTTCTGGAGATAGAGGGTCGTGTCGCAGCTCGAGGCGAACAGCACGTCGCCGCGCCCGTCCCCGTCGAAGTCCCCGAGCTTCGCGCTGGCTCCGACGGCGCACCCCAGCGGGTGCACGAGGCCGTAGCGCGAGCCGAATCCTCCCTGTCCGTCGCTCTCGGAGAAGGCCGCCCGGACCGTCGCCGTGCTGGCGTCACTGCGAATCTGGGCGACGTCGTCCAGGCCGTCGCCGTTCATGTCGGGCAGGGCCGACAGCGCGCGGGCCGGGTCGACACCCAGCAGTCCGCGGTCGTACTCGTAGGTTCCGTCGGGCAGGCCGCGGAGCTCCGCGAGCCACGTCGACTGCCCCGGGGGGAACGCGCGCTGCAGCAGATCGACGATGCCGTCGCCGTTCATGTCCCGCGACAGGAAGCCCCCGCCGCCGAAGCTCCCGGTGACCTGGACGCTGAGCGACGGTGCGAACGAAGTCGTGCCGTCGCCCTTGGCGAACTCCACGTTCGAGGCGAGGTCCACGAACCCGTCGCCGTCCAGGTCCTCCAGCAGGCCCCCGTCCATCGAGGTCGGAACCTCGGTCTCGGGCGCGAAGGTCCCGTCGCCCTGACCCAGGCTGGACCAGATCGTGTCGGGGCCGAAGTACTTGCCGACCGCGACCAGGTCGTCGAAGCCGTCGGCGTTCAGATCGACGACCTGAACTTCGCGCTGGGACGCGGGAATCGTCCGCGTGTCGGTCGAGGTGAACCCGGTCGAAGGCGAGAACCGCAGGACCTCGACGTCCTGGCTGTCGAGCTGACCGGAGGACTGCACCGTCACGATCTCGAGCGCGGGAGTCGCGTCGAGCCGGGCGGGTCGTCCCACGCGCAGGTCCTGGGTCGACGCGAGCTCGTACGGCGCCCCGAAGGCGCCGTTGCCGTCTCCCAGCAGGACCGTGAGCGTCTTGGGCAAGTTGGGCTTCCCGAGCACGAACACGAGATCGAGCACGCCGTCGCCGTCGACGTCCCCGACCTCGAAGCCGCCCTGCTTGCCGACGAAGGTCGCGACGGGCTGCGCGAAGCCCCCGGCGGGCAGACCCGCGAGCACGCTGACGGAGCGCTGCGCATCCTGCAGTCCGTGCAGCACGACCAGGTCCATGCGCCCGTCACCGGTCATGTCGCGCACGGAGAGCGCCAGCGTCTCGGCCGGCATCGGGAACACGGCCCGCGAGGCCCAGCCGCCGGCGATCGGCGGATAGACGTGGACCTCGTCGCCCTGCAGCAGGAGCCCGACGAGTTCCTCCGCGCCGTCCCCGTCGAGGTCGACCTGGACGAGCGGCTCGTACCGGCCCTTCAGGACGTGAACCCGGTTCGGAAACTCCGGCGCCTGCACGGCGCCTCCCACGAGCAGCGGAACCGAGACGAGCGCGAATGCGAATGCGAACATGAATGCTCCTGAATGGATACGCCGGCCCTGCCGGCCGAGAAACCCTCGAAACCGCGCCGGGAGCGGGCGCGCGTGAACCCGATTGGACGAACGCCCAGCGTCAGCGGTTCCCCATACCTACCCGGACCCGTCCGCGCGGTTACCGGCGCCCACCGCGCCGTCGCGCCCTCACCCGCATCCGGGCAAGTGGAGCTGGTGGCGAGACGGCCCGCCGCGCTCCCGCGGATCGGCACGTCAGCTCGCGAGCACGCCGTAGAGCCACCAGCCCAGGACGATCACCGCCGCGACGATCGCGAGCACCGCCGCGCCGACGAGCAGGATCGCCTTCGCGTCGCCGGCCGGGGGCTGGTCGATCTCGACCCAGTTGAACATGCGCTGCACGCCGGGATCGAGCGCGGCGCCGCAGTGCGGGCACGTGCGCACGACGTCGCGGTCAGCGGGTTTCGAGCTGTCGTACTCGATCGGGATGACGCCGTCGCACTCCATGCAGTAGGCGTTGCGCAAGCCGCCGCCCTCGGCGACGCCCGGGGCCTTGGAGCGCTCGCGGTAGTACTCGAGCGACTCCTCGTTCATGCCCTTGCGCGACCGCGACCAGTGGTGGTCGCCGACGTTGCCCCAGCTGTGCTTCGGCTCCTCGCCGGGGTCCGGCTCGCGGGGGCTCACGCGCTCACCCGCCCTGCTCCGACCAGCCGAGGATGCCGTCGAGCGTCTTCGACGACACCGCGTGGTAGCGCGGCCGGGCGCGCGCGTAGATGTCGCGCGCGAGCCGGCGGCCGTCGTCGGTCTTCACGAGCTCCTTGTAGAGCGGCGAGAGGTACTTGCGCCGGCCCACGGTCATCAGGAACTCCTCGAGCCGCGGCCCGGCGGCGAGGTAGCCGTGCTGGATCGCGAGGCGCAGCCACACGCACAGGATCTCGCTGTTGCCGGAGCTGCTGAAGCCGAAGGCGTCGTCGAGAGCCGTCATGCGCTCGGAGCCGAGGTCGGCGGGCATCCCCTCGAGGAAGTGCAGCCACTGGTGCGTGATCCACCCGCTCGTGCCGAGCTGCGCGGCCGGCGTGCCCGCGAGCCACTGCGCGCGCGCGTCGTCGACGACCTGCAGCGCCGCGGACTCCGTGCGCGGCGCGTCGTCCGGCAGGCCGGGCTCGTGGAGCCACTGCTGCAGGTCGATCGCGGCCACGGCCGCGGGCAGGTGCTCGCCCAGGTAGGCCTCGAAGTCGGCCGTCCGGATGCTCTGGAACGCGTGCGCGTCGAAGTAGCCGCCCAGGAACGCGTCGAAGGCCTGGCGGCCGACGACCTGCTCGATGCGTCGCAGGAACAGCGCCCCCTTGTCGTACGGAACGCCCGAGAAGCCGTCGTCGGGGTGGCGGTCCGCGAGGTCGATGTTCAGGACCTGGTCGCGCGGGTCCATCTCGGCCATCTCCTTCTCGAGCGAGTCGCGCTCGACCAGGATCTCCATGCGCGCGCGCTCGGCCCCGAAGACGGCCTCCATGATCCGCTTCTCGAGGTAGACGGTGAAACCCTCGTTGAGCCAGAAGTCGCTCCACGTCGCGTTCGTGACGAGGTTGCCCGACCACGAGTGTGCCAGCTCGTGCGCGACCAGCGCTACGAGCGAGCGGTCGCCCGCCAGGATCGTCGGCGTCGCGAACGTGAGACGCGGGTTCTCCATGCCGCCGTACGGGAAGGCCGGCGGCAGCACGATCAAGTCGTAGCGGCCCCAGCGGTACGGGCCGAAGAGCTCCTCGGCGGCCGCGATCATCGCCTCGGTGTCGACCAGCTCGTTGCGCGCACCGACGACCTGCGCGGGCTCGGCGTAGACGCCGCAGCGCTCCGAGATCGGCTCGAAGGCCAGGTCGCCCGCCGCGAGCGCGATCAGGTACGACGGAATCGGCTGCGGCATGCGGAAGCGGTACGCGCCGTCCTCGTCGCGGCCGAGCTGCTCCGCGCTCATGACGACCGTCAGCCCCTCCGGGGCGCGGATGCGCGCGTCGTAGGTCGCGCGAACTCCGGGCGTGTCCTGCAGCGGGATCCACGTGCGCGTCAGCACGGCCTGACCCTGGGTATAGAGGAAGGGCCGCTCGCCGCCGACGGTCTGCTCGGGCGCCAGCCACTGCAGCGCGTCGGCGCCGTCGGTCGTGCGGTACGCGACGGTCACGCGGTCGTCGCCGGGCCGGAGCTCGATCGAGAGCGCACCGCCCAGGCTCGGGTCCTCGGGCCCGAGCTCGAAGGTCCGCGGCGCGCCGTCGGCCCCCGTCACGCTCTCGATCTCGAGCCCCTGGACGTCCAGGACCAGGGGTGCGGCGGGGTCGGTGCGCACGAGCACGAGCTCGGCCGTCCCGCCCGCGCGACGCGCGTCGAAGTCGAGCTCGAGGTCCAGGGCGACGTGCGCGACGCGCACGCGGTTGGGCTGGGCGTGGCTGTGGATGTCCATCGGGATCGCTTCGGTCGAGGGCGCCCGGCTGCCCGCGGCGCAGGCGGCGACGAGCGCCAGCGCGGGGGCGGCGAAGAGGGGGCGGAGTCCGTGCATGGCCCAGAGCATCGGCTCGCCGGACGCCTTTGCCAACCGCCGGCTCGGACCCGCGAGCGGGCGCGGTACGCTGGGGGGCCATGCCGCCGCTCTCGACCACCGCCCGCAGGGCGCTCCTCCTGGCGATCTGTGCCCTCGCGCCGTCCGCGCCTCCGGCGCTGGCGGGGCAGGAATTCGACGCGGACCGAGCCGAGGGAGAAAGCGGCCCGCTGCGCTTCGGGAGCCACCTGTTCCTCGGCGAGCACGTCGCGCGGGCAGAGATCGAGGCCCGGCCGCTCTCCGTCCCCGGCCAGGAGGTCTTCGTGTCGGCCCGCGACCTCGCGGAGTGGCGCGGCGAGAACGCGAGCGATCCGCGCGTCGAGGCCGGCATCCTGAACTTCCGCTGCGAGGCGGGCGGCCGCTGGGTGTCGCCGCCGGAGTTCACGCTGGACACGACGCTGATCGACACGCTGGAGCTGGGCGTCGACTCCGACCTGCCGCCGGACACCAAGGTCGGGACGTACTTCTTCCTCGACTGGAAGGCGCGCGACGGCGACGAGATCCGCTCGGGCACCAAGGAAGTCCTCCTGCCCGGTCGCGACGTGCGGCGCCGCGTCGTCGTCGACTTCGGCGACCACGAGGCCTGGCGCGGCGAGGTGTTCGAGTTCGCCGTGCGGCCTTACGTGCACGAGGGGGCGCGCGCGCTCGTGACCGAGCTCTCGTTCCGCGGTCTCTTCGGCGAGCTGGCCAAGGCCGGCCACGGCTGGCGCAGCGTGCTGCTCGACTTCCACGACCAGCCGACGCTGTTCATGACCGCGCCCGGCACGGCCACGTGGACCGTGGACGTGCCGCCGGGAACGCGCCTCTTCCTCGACGTCGGCGTGATCGGCCCGGACGCCCGCGCGCGCTTCAAGCTGACCGCGGCCGACCGCGGCATCCGCGCGGTGCTCTACGAGGAGGAGATCGAGCGCGCCGGCGGCTGGCGCACGCGCCAGGTCTCGCTCGAGCCCTTCGCGGGCCGCTCGGTCGAGCTGACGCTCTCCGCCGAGACCGTGGACGGCGCGCCGCCCTCGGTCGCGTGCTGGTCCGACCCGGTGCTGCGCGCGGGCTACGTGCGGCGCCAGCCGAACGTCTTCTTCTACCTGGTCGACACGCTGCGCGCCGACCACCTGCCGGCCTACGGCTACGACGAGATCGAGACGCCGTTCGTCGACCTGCTGGCGAAGCGCTCGGTCGTGTTCGAGAACTGCTCGGCCCAGGGCAACTGGACCAAGGCCTCGATGCCGTCGATCATGACGTCGACGTACGTCTCGCGGCACCGGGTGACGATGGGCCGCAACGAGATCCACGCGAGCCTGCCGACCCTGGCCGAAGAGCTGCGCGCCGCGGGCTACCGCACGGCGTCCTTCATCACGAACCGCATCGCCGGCCGCTCGACGGGCCTGGACCGCGGGTTCTCGACGCTCGTCGACTCGGGCGTCACTGCCAACGGCAGCATCGACGCGATCCGAACTCTGCCCCACCAGGTCCTGCCGTGGATCGAGCGCCACCGCGACGAGCCCATGTTCGTCTACGTGCACACCTGCGAGCCGCACCACCCGTACATCCCGGGCGATTGCTGCAAGCTCGAGACCGACTACGCGGGCGAAGTCGACGGCGTCAACTTCATGGAGACCGCGCGCACGCCGGAGGAGATCGCCGAGGTCGTGGCGCTCTACGACGGCGAGATCCAGGTGATGGACCGCTCGCTGGGCCGCTTCCTGACGCAGCTCCACGACTGGGGCCTGTTCGACGACGCGCTCTTCGCGTTGTCGTCCGACCACGGCGAGACGTTCCACGAGCACGGCGAATGGACGCACGGCAAGGGCCTCTACCAGCACCAGATCCACGTGCCGCTCCTGATGCGCTCGCCCCATCGCCGCGAGCTCGAGGGCACGCGCGTGAGCGCCGTCGTGCGCTCGATCGACATCATGCCGACGATCCTGTCGGAGCTGCGCCTCCCGCTCCCGGACACCGCCCAGGGCCGCTCGCTGTTCGACCCCGCCGACTCCGGCGCCCCGCTGCTCGAACGCGCCGCCCTGATCGAGGACGAACGCGAGAAGAAGAGCCAGCTCGGCTTCCGCGCCCTCGCCGTGCGCATCGGCAAGTACAAGGTCATCCACAAGCTCTCCCAGAAGGGCGACGAGGCCCTGATGGTCTACGACCTCGAGCAGGACCCCCTGGAGCTCCAGCCCGTCTTCCAGGGCGCCCCCGGCACCATCCCGCCGGACCTCGCCGCTGCGATCGAGTTCGCGAACGAATGGGACTGGCACGCGGACGTCGAGTACGTCGACGAGGACGACCCCGGAACGCTGGATGCCCGCGACGCCGCCGACCTGAAAGCCCTGGGCTACGTCGACGACGCCGTCCCGGAAGACGAGGCGGACGCCACCGGTGGCGACCCGGGCGACGGCGCGGCCCCCCGCTGACGGCGGGGGCCCTCGACCGATCTCTGCCGGAATCGAGTTCGGCGCGTCCGCGCCAGCTTGATTCCGGCAGAGATCCAGAGGCAACCGGGCTCCTGCCGGGGTCCATGCGCCGCATCGCCACCTCGTGGTAGCTCCACCAGGGCCGCGTCGCCCTGCGGGTTGCGGCCGGGGACCACGGACATGGGTCGGACGCTGGATGTTCGAGGGCGAGGTCGGCGAGGCGCCCTCGGCCCAACGCGTCGTCCGGACCGATAGCTCCTGGACCGTCGCAGCTCGCACTCAGGACGAACTGCGCGTCGTTCGACGACGGGTTCCGCCGCCGGCCGCAGATCCTCGTGCACGAGCCCGAGGCGATCGGGTCCGCGCGCCTCGCCCCGGAGGACGACGCGCTCGCTCGGCCGTCTGCGGGCGTTCGCTCCAGTCGAGAGTTCCGCGCCTCCGCCAGCCGAGGCGCAGGAGCCAGGTCGAGGCGCGCGCGGTGGGTGCGTGCGCGGGGAGTCGCGCGATGCGGTCGGGAGCTTCGGTCCAGCCCTGGAACCAGGGGCCCGAGGAGAAGGGGTCGGCCTGCGCGAACGCGATCCCGTGCTTGCGACAGTTCTGGAGCACGTAGAGCAGGGCGTGTCGTACCTGGCGCGGAGTACGCAGCACCGTGTCGTGGTAGCGATCCGCGAACACCGAACCCCGCCGACCCCAGAGCCGGTTCAAGCCGCGCGCGATCCGCACGCACAGGCCCTGGATGCCGCGCGCGATCCGATCGCGATCCGAGCCCTCGACGATCAGGTGCAGGTGGTTGGACTGGATCGAGTATTCGGTGACTCGAAACCCGACCTTCTCACACCCCCTCGCGAGGGACTTGCGCAACACGCGATGCGGCAAGGTCCGTCGCAGGTTCGGCAACCCCGCCCGCAGGCGCATCGTGACGTGCAGCGGGAACCTCTCGCGAAACTCCGCGCGGGGCCGGTGCGGAACGCCGGCCACACCCGACCTGGGTCGCCCCGCCCCCGGTCGGTATCCACCCCACGCGCGACGGTCCAGCCGTAGTTGTTCGGCTCTTCTGGATCTCTGCTTCATGTGCAGAGGACTGCTCGGACGTCCGCGGGTTGCGGATTCCCTGCTCGAATGTCGCCGGAATCGTCAGAACGCCCGGCGAGTCGCGCCGCCGCACGCAACTCTGCCGGAATCGAGCCCGGTCCGCGGTCGCGCGCTCCCGCGCTCCAGCGGACTCGATTGCGGCAGAGATCCTCTCGGCAGCGCGAACGAGGGTCGCGACGGCCCGGCGGCGCGCGGCGCCCAGGCCTCCGCGAGCCGCTCAACCCTGCGGCGCGTCGACTCCGAGGACGTCCAGCAGGAACGCGTACTCCAGCGCGATCTCCTTGTAGCGCTCGTAGCGGCCCGAGCGGCCGCCGTGGCCGGCGCCCATGTTGGTCTTCAGGAGCAGGAGGTTGTCGTCGGTCTTGCGGGTGCGCAGGCGGGCGGTCCACTTGGCGGGTTCCCAGTACTGCACGCGCGGGTCGTTCAGGCCGGCGGTGATCAGCATGTGGGGATAGTCCTGGCGCGCGACGTTGTCGTAGGGCGAGTAGCTCTTCATGTACTCGTAGAACGTCTTCTCGTTCGGGTTGCCCCACTCCTCGTACTCGATGACCGTCAGCGGGATCGACGCGTCCAGCATCGTCGTGACGACGTCCACGAAGGGCACGTGGGCCACGATGGCGTGGAAGAGCTCGGGGCGCGCGTTGGCGACCGCGCCCATGAGCAGGCCTCCGGCGCTGCCGCCGCTGATCGCCAGGCGCTCGGAGCTCGTGTAGTCGTTCTCGATCAGGAACTCGGCGCAGTCGATGAAGTCCGAGAACGTGTTCTTCTTGTGCAGGAACTTGCCGTTCTCGTACCAGGGCCGCCCCATCTCGCCGCCGCCGCGAATGTGGGCGATGCCGATCGCGAAGCCGCGGTCGAGCAGGGAGAGGCGCGCGGACGAGAAGCTCGCGTCGTAGTTCGCGCCATAGCTGCCGTAGCCGATCAGGAGCAGCGGCCCCTTTCCGTCGCGGCGGAAGTCCTTCCCGTGCACGATCGAGATCGGAACCTTCACGCCGTCGCGCGCGACGGCCCACAGGCGCTCGCTCTCGTAGTCCTCGGGGTGATACCCCCCCAGGACCTCGTCCTGCTTCTTGAGCTCGCGCGTGCGCGCCACGAGGTCGTAGTCGAACACGGAGTCCGGCGTGACCAGCGACTCGTAGCGGAAGCGGAAGCTCGTGCTGTCGAACTCGGCGTTGAAGCCCGGCCCCGCGGCGTAGGCGGGCTCGGGGAACTCGATGAAGTGCTCCTCGCCGTCCGAGAGGCGCCGAACGCGGAACTGGGGCAGGCCGCCGGAGCGCTCGTAGATCACGAGGTGGTCGGCGAAGGCGCTGAGGCCGGTGATCATCGCGTCCTCGCGGTGGGCGATGACCTCGCGCCAGCTGGACTTGCCCGGCGACGCGACGGGCGTCTCCATCAGCTTGAAGTTCGTCGCGTCGTCGTTGGTGACGATGAAGAAGCGCTCGTCGTGGTGCTCGACGTCGTACTCGACGCCCTGCTCGCGCGGGTGGATCACCTGGAACTCGCCGAGTGGGTCGTCCCCGCGCAGGAACCAGACCTCCGACGTGATCTTGCTGCCGAGGCTCAGGAAGACGTACTCCTCGCTCTTCGACTTCGAGACGCCGCAGTAGTACCGCTCGTCGGGCTCCTCGTGCACGACGACGTCCGAGGACGGGTCGGTGCCCAGGCGGTGGCGCATCACGCGGTACGGCCGGTGCGCGTGGTCCTGCACCGTGTAGAAGACCGTGCCGTCACCGGCCCAGGCCAGGGAGTAGGACACGTTCTCGATGCGGTCGGGCAGCAGGCGACCGGTCTCGAGGTCCTTGAACTGCAGCGTGAAGCGCTCCGCGCCCGTGGTGTCGGTCGCGAACGCCAGCAGGCCCTGGCTCGGGCTGGGCCGGTACACGCCGATGCGGAAGTACTCCTGCCCCTCCGCCAGCTCGTTGTCGTCGAGCAGCACTTGCTCGGGCGCGTCGAGGCTGCCGAACTTGCGGCAGCGGATCGGGTACGACTTTCCCTCCTCCGTGCGCGTGTAGTACCAGAACGGCCCCCGACGGTACGGCACGGACAGGTCGGTCTCCTGGATGCGGCCGATCATCTCCTCGTACAGCGTCTCCTGCAGCTGCTCCGTGTGCGCGAGCGCGCCGGCGAGGTAGGCGTTCTCCGCCTCGAGGTACGCGATCACACGCGGGTCCTCGCGATCGCGCAGCCAGTAGTACTCGTCCGTCCGGCGGTCGCCGTGGTTCTCGTGCACGGTGGTCTCGACCTGCGCCGCGGGCGGCGGCGGCAGATCGGAGGCCGAGCGGCGTCGCGCTCCAGCGGCGACCGGGTCCCGATCCTGCGCGGCGCAGGCGAAGAGGGTCACGGTCAGGGCCAGGAGGAGGAGGAGACTGATGGGCATGCGCGATTGGGCCATGGAGAGCTCGTGGGGGTGGAGTCGGTGGGTCCGCGGGCGGCCGGAGCTTGGGCCCGGGAATTCTAGGCCTTCGCCGTGCCCCTGCACGCCCGCACCGGGCCGGAAGGAGCCCGCGGGCGGGCTCCTTCCGGCCCGGTGCGGGCGATGCGACCATGAACCCGTGCCCGAGCTGCCCGACATCGAGGTCTACCTGGACTGCCTGCGCCCGCGCCTCGTCGGCCGCGAGCTGCTCGCGCTGCGCCTCTCGAGCCCGTTCCTCCTGCGCTCCGTCGAAACTCCGCCCAGCGCGGCCGAAGGGCGCGAGGTCACCGAGCTGCGCCGGCTCGGCAAGCGCCTCGTGTTCGGCTTCGAGGGCGAGCTGTTCCTCGTCGTGCATCTGATGATCGCGGGCCGTCTGCGGTGGCGGAAGCCCGGCGCGAAGCTCCCGGGGCGGCGCGGACTGCTGGCGTTCGACTTCCAGGACGGCTCGCTGCTCCTGACGGAGGAGGGCACGAAGAAGCGCGCGTCACTGCACGTCGTCTGCGGCGAGGCGGCGCTCGCGGAGCACGACCCCGGCGGTCTCGAGGTCCTCGCGTGCACCGCGGCAGAGTTCCGGGAGCGGCTCGCGAGCAGGAACCACACGCTCAAGCGCGCGCTGACCGACCCGCGGCTCTTCAGCGGCATCGGCAACGCCTACAGCGACGAGATCCTGCACCGCGCGGGGCTCTCGCCCCTGAAGTGGACGCAGCGCCTCGACGCGGCCGAGAGCGAGCGCCTCTTCGACGCGACGCGCGCCGTCCTCGTCGAGTGGACCGAGCGCCTGCGCGCCGAGGTCGGCGACGGCTTTCCCGAGAAGGTCACGGCCTTCCGCGCGGGCATGGCCGTGCACGGCCGCTTCCGCGAGCCGTGTCCGGTCTGCGGCTCGCCCGTGCAGCGCATCGTGCGCGCGGAGAGCGAGGTCAACTACTGCGCGCGCTGCCAGACCGACGGCAAGATCCTGGCCGACCGCGCGCTGTCGCGCCTGCTGAAGGACGACTGGCCGCGGACGCTCGAGGAACAAGAGCGCCCGCGGGTGTGAAACCGTCCGCCCTCACCCGAGAAAAGAGGGAGAGACGCCGTCACCCCCGCGACGACGTCTCTCCGCGAAGCGCGGCTCACCCACGAGGCGATTTCCGCGCCTCGGGCTCGGGCTCGGGGTCGAGCGAGCCTCAGGGCCCGATCGAGAACGACAGGCCGTCGGACAGCGCGTCTCCGTGGCCCGCCGGATCCCACGGATCCCGGAAGCGCCACTGCGCGTACACGGTCTGGTTCAGGGTCAAGAGCGGGTCGATTCCGCTCTGGATGTGTCGGTTGAAGTCGACGTTGACGACCCCGGTGCACGCTCCGGTTCCGATGTCCTCGGCGATGCTCGGCGGGAACAGCGTCCGCGGGGACTTCACGCACAGCGTGCCTCCGTGGAAGCGAAGATCCGACTTCGCGTAGCCGTACATCAGGACGCCGGTCGAGCGCGGGAGGAGGTCCGATCCGAGGATCGTGAACGGCTCGGGGCTGCTGACGCTGGGCTGCCCGCAAAGGCAGGCCTGCATGAAGGGAACACAGCCCAGCGAATTGAGTTTCCCCTGACAATAGGTAGCCGGACCGGTTCCATCCGCGCTTTCCTCGGCCAGCGCGGCTCCAGCGAGCAGCGCGGCAAGGGTGAAGACGAAGGCCGCCCCGAAGCTCCTGTGGACTTGCATGTCTCACCTCCTTGGGTCATGCCACGAATCTAGGCCGGGCGCGACTCCCCGGCTGTTCGCCACGTGGGGTAGGCGACGAAGGCAATTGCCGTAGCCGCCGGCCCGAACGGCCCGAGCGGCCCGAGAGGCTCGGCGTCAGACGCCCGAGGCGGCCCGGACCCAGCGGTCGAGGTCGCGGGGCGACACGGGGCCGCCGGCGGCCACGCAGCACGCGTCGGGGTGCAGGTGGGCGCGCGCGGCGCGCTGCACGTCGGCGGCCGTGACGGCGGCGAACTCCGCCAGCAGCTTGTCGATGTGGTCGTCCGGCAGGCCGTGTCGCACCAGGCTCGTCAGGTAGCCCACGCGGCGCGTGGCGCGCTGGAAGCCGAGCACGTAGGAGCCCAGCAGGTAGTCCTTCGCCCCGCTCAGCTCGTCCCTGGGCACGCGCTCGTCGCGGATGCGGCGCATCTCGTCGAGGAAGCCCTGGACCGCCGTGCCGACGTGCTCCGGAGACGTGCCGATGTAGGCGCTGAACACGCCCGGAGTGACGCCGGACGAGCTCGAGATGTTGGCGTACACCGTGTACGCGAGACCCAGCTCCTCGCGCAGGCGTCGCGACATGCGGTCGTTCAGTCCCGGTCCGGTGCCCAGCACGTGGTCCAGGACGACCAGCGTGGCGAAGTCCGGGTTCCGCCGCCGGATGCCGAGGTGCCCGAGACAGACGTGAACCTGCTGCCGGTCGGCGCGAAAGACGCCGGTGCGCAGCGAGGGCTTGGGCCAGCGCTGGTCCAGCGCGCCGAGCTCGCCGCGCGACTTCCAGCCCGCGAGCCGTCGATCGAGGTGGCGCAGGACCGCCTTCGGGTCCACGTCGCCGCAGACCGCGAAGGTCGCGCGCTGCGGACACCAGTGCTTGCGGTGGTGGGCGACGAGGTGGCGGCGCTCGATGCCGGCGACGGACTCGGCCGTGCCGTTCACGGGGCGACCCAGCCAGTGATCGCCGTACACGAGGCGGCGGAACATGCGGCTGGTCTGGATGCGCGGGTCGTCGCGGTCGATCGTCAGCCGGTCGACGAGCCGCTGGCGCTGGCGCTCGACCTGCCGTCGCGGGTAGGTCGGTTCGAGCGTCAGCTCGGCGAGCGTGTCGAGGAGCAGCTTCCAGTCCCCGCCCGCGATCGTCCCCGAGAGACCCGTCGCGTCGCCGTGAATCTGTCCGCCGGCGGGCTCGAGGAGCTCCGCGAGCTGCTCCTCGGTGTGCGCGCGCGTCCCCTGGTCGGCCAGCGCTCCGGTCAGGTACGCGGTGCCGCCGAGGCCCTCGGGGTCGAGCGAGTGCCCGCCGCGAATGTGGACGTGGGTCGCGAACACGGGCGCGCCGTCGCGCGGAGAGACGATCAGGCGCGCGCCGCACGCCAGTTCGAAGCGGTGGACGTCCAGCCGCAGATGCGGCCGGGCCAGGACGGCGGGCGTCAACGCCCCCCCCGCGACCGCGCGGCGCGCGCGGGCTTCGACCGACCGGCCTTCTTCGCACGCTTCCTGGTCTTCTTGCGCGGGCGCACCGACGGGATCGGAGCCGCGGCGAGCTGCGACGGAGTCGACCAGCCCACCACGCGGCGTCGGGTGGGGAGCAGACGGCGAATGCAGTCGCGCAGCTCGCTGCGCGTGATCGCCGCGAGCCGCTCCTCGCCCTCGATGCAGATGCGCCAGTCCGCGTCGATCGCGTACTCGCCGAGCTGCTCGGCCAGGTCCGACGCGGTCTCGGCGTCGTAGTGCTCCGAGGACGCCAGCACCTTCTTCGCGCGCCGCAGCTGCGCCGCCGGAACCAGCTCCTCGGCGAGCAGCGCGAGCTCCGCGTCGATGGCCGCCTCGAGGCGCGCGAGCTCGACGCCCTGCGCGGCCTCGGCGAACACCCAGAACACGCCGGTCTCGACCCGCGTGTCGTTGCTGGTCGAGATGCTGGTCGCGAGACCCTCCTCGAGCACGAGGCGACGGTGCAGGCGCGAGAGGCGGCCGCTGGTCAGCACGGTCGAGAGGAGGTCGAGCCGGAAGTCGTCGTCGGTCCCCACCGGCACGGTCGGCCACGCCATGCAGAGGCGGTGGGCGCGGTCGTCCCAGGTCATCGAGATGCGCTTCTCGCCGCGCGGCTCCTCGAGGGCGGCGCGGAAGCAGTCCGCGGTCTGCACGGCGTTGCCGGCGGGGAGCTTGCCGAAGTGCTTCTCGATCTTGGCCAGCGCGTCCTTCTTGCGCACGTCCCCGGCCAGCACGATCCAGGCGTTCGCGGGATGGTAGAAGCGGTCGTAGAACGCGCGCACGTCGTCCACGGTCGCGGCGTCGAGGCTGTCGGGGTGACCGATGATCGGACGGCGATACGGGTGGCGCTCGAAGACCGCGGCCTGCACCGTCTCGCTGAGCGCCCGCCAGGGGTCGTCGAGTCCCATGGAGAGCTCCTCGAGCACGACCGCGCGCTCGGACTGGAACTCCGCGGGATCGAGCGTGAGCCCCCGCATGCGATCGGCTTCCATCTCGAGCGCGCGCTCCCAGCGGTCCGAGGCCAGCTCGAACCAGTAGGCGGTGTGGTCGTAGCTGGTGAAGGCGTTGTTGCTGCCCCCCAGGATCGTCGTGATGCGATCGACCTCGCCGCGGCCGAAGCGCCGCGAGCCCTTGAACATCAGGTGCTCGAGGAAGTGCGAGTAGCCGGCCTCGCGCTCGGTCTCGTTGAGCGCGCCGACGCGGTACCACGTCATCACGGCGACGACCGGATCGGCGCGGCGCTCGGCCAGCAGCACGCGCAGGCCGTTGTCGAGGACGTGCTCGCTGATGCGCGCGCCGGCCTTCTGGGCCGTTCGGCGCCGACTGCGCTGCGTGGAGCTCATCGTCCGCCTCTCTCCCGCCGGGACGGCGGGCGTGAACCGATCTTCCGCCCGGGCTTGCGGGTGCTCTTCTTCTTGGCGTCCGCCGCGGTGGGTCGCAGCGAGCCGTCCGGGCGCCGCGGGCCGCGCTTCGGGGGCTCCTGGCGGGCGGCGCCGCGGCGCGCGAAGTCCGCCGCCTCGGCCTGCTCGGAGAGCGCCGCGAGGTCGCGGACCTCGCGCTGCGTCAGCCGGCGCCACTCGCCGAAGCGCAGCTTCGCGTCGCTGAGGTCCCCGATGCGCGTGCGGCGCAGCGTCAGCACCTCGTGGCCCACGCGCGCGAAGATGCGCCGCACCTCGCGGTTCTTGCCCTCGCGCAGCGTCACCGCGAGGATCGTGAACGCCGTCGTGCGCTTGCGAACCCGTACGTGGGCCCCTTCGGTGCGGCCGTCGGACAGCCACGTGCCCCCGCGCACCTTCTCGATCGCCTGCGTGCCGACCTTGCCCTTGACCTTGATCAGGTAGGTCTTCGGCACCCCGTGACGCGGGTGCGCGATGCGGTTCGCGAAGTCGCCGTCGTTGGTCAGGAGGATCAGGCCGACGCTGTCCTCGTCCAGGCGCCCCACCGTGTAGATGCGGCCCTTCTTGCGGTCGGTGACGAGGTCGATGGCGCGCGTGCGCGACTCGCGCACGTCGTTCGTGCAGACCACTCCCCTGGGCTTGTTGAGGAGGTAGTAGCGCTTCAGCAAGCGCTCCGGCTTGAACACGGTGCCGTCGCACTCGATGCTCTGCGTCTGCGGATCGATCTTGGTGCCGAGCTCGACGACAGGGAGCCCGTCGACCGTCACCTTGCCCTTGGTGATCAGCTCGTCGCACTTGCGGCGCGAGGCGACGCCCATGTCCGCCAGGAACTTGTTGAGGCGCACGAGCCCCGGTCCGCTGGGCTGGACCTGTTTCTTCGCGGGCCCGGTCGCGGACCTGGACTTCGTCCCGCGCGCGCCGGACGAACCGGAGGTCTTCCGGGAAGTACGACGCGCGGGCTTCTGAGCGGAGCCCCGAGCGGCTTTCTCATTCGCGGGACGACCGCTGGGACGTGAGGGACGGACCGGCATGGTGCGGAGAACCGGTGAGGGTATCGCCGCGCGCTCGGGACTGCGAGCCGGTTCCGCTCGCGGACCGAGAGACCCCTGGAACAAGCTCCCGCACGGCAGTACAAGCGAGGTCTTGGAGGAGGGACTTCCCGGGAAGGAGTCCTTTTTTTCGTCAGCGGTTCGCGTCGTCCCCCCGGACGAAACACGGCTCTCGGCCGATCCCCCCAGGCCGATCGAGTCCTCCCCCCCGTCGGGTCCACCGGTGACCCACAGCCTCCGCTCCCCCCCTCCCCATGTCGAGAATTCCCCATCTCGTAGCCATCGTTCTGTCCGCACCGCTCCTGGCATCCTCCGAGCTGGAGCAGACACTCGAACGCGTATCGATCTCCCCGCCCGTGACCCCGGGTCAGAACGTGCTGCTCATCGTCGCCGACGACCTGGGCGTCGATGCGCTCGGAATCTATCCCGAGAGCGTGAACCACGCGCCCACGCCCAACCTGGATGCCCTGGCCCAGCAGGGCGTGGTCTTCCGCAACGCCTACTCGAACCCGACGTGCTCGTCGACGCGCGCGACGATCCAGACGGGGCGCTACTCCTACCGCACGGGCATCGGGACGATCGTCCAGAACAACCCGAACCAACCCTACTACTACGCGCTGCGGCTCTCCGAAACGACGCTGGCCGAGCTCGTCACGTCCGGAAGCGACGGCGCCTACGACCAGACGGCCATCGGCAAGTGGCACCTCGGCAACGATTCGGTGGGAGGTCCCTTCGCGCCCAACCTGGCCGGGTACGAGCACTTCGCGGGCATCCTCTACAACATCCCGCACCAGTCCGGGTACCCGACGCCGTACTCGAACTGGGAGCGCGTCGAGGACGGCGTGGTCTCCGACAGCATGGTCTACACCGACATCGACAAGGTCGACGAGGCCATCGCCTGGATCGGCTCGCGCACGCAGCCGTGGTTCTGCTACCTGGCGATGAGCCTGCCCCACCCCCCGTTCCACCGCCCTCCGGCGCATCTGCACACCTACTCGCTGCCGAAGTCGCGGCCCGCTGCGGGAGACGACGAGCTGCCGTACTTCGAAGCCATGGTGCAGGCCATGGACACGGAGATCGGACGCCTGCTCGCCCATGTCGACCTCGCGGACACGCACGTCCTCTTCGTCGGTGACAACGGCACGCCGCAGGCGGTCACGCGCCCACCCTTCGACCCCGCGCACGCCAAGAGCACGATCTACGAAGGAGGCATCCACGTGCCCCTGATCGCGAGCGGTCCCGCGGTCGTGGCCGGCGGGCGCATGGTGGACGGATTGGTCAACACGACCGACCTGTTCGCAACCGTCGCGGAGCTGGCGGGCATCGACCTCGCGATGCAGAGTCTGCCCATACTCGACTCGCACTCGATCCTGCCGTACCTGCAGCACCCGGCGCATCCCCCCCTGCGCGACTTCGTCTACGCCGAGCGCTTCAGCCCCAACGGGCAGGGCGCCCCGATGGAGTGGTCGCGGTCCGTTCGCAATCAGCAGTACAAGCTGATCCTCGAGAGCACCCTCGGAGCGGGCGGCATCACCATCGAGTTCTACGACCTCTTGACGGACCCGCTCGAGACCACGCCGCTCCCCACCCCGCCCTCGGACCCCGGCGA
>CAYGPA010000031.1:4800-21330 GCA_964351535.1 uncultured Planctomycetaceae bacterium | reverse complement strand
GCACTCGCGGCGGGCTGTTCCTGCGCGATCACCTCGCGCGCCACCTCGAGGTAGTCGGCCGCGCCCTTCGACTCCGGCGCGTACTCGAAGATCGTCTTGCCGAAGCTCGGCGCCTCGGCCAGCTTGACGTTGGCCCGCACGGTGCGCTTGAAGACGCGGTCGGGGAAGTACTTGCGGATCTCCCCCAGCACCTCGCGCGCGAGCAGCAGGCGGCTGTCGTACAGGCAGGGCAGGATGCCGCTGATCTCGAGTTCGGGATTCATGCGCCGCCGCAGCTCCTGGACGACGTTCACGAGCTGCGACATGCCCTGCAGGGCCAGGAACTCGGTCTGCAGCGTGATGAGCGCCTCGCGCGTCGCCACCAGGGCGTTGATCGACAGCAGGCCGAGGCTCGGCGGGCAGTCGACGAGGACGTAGTCGGCGGGGTCGCCGCCGCTGGCGGCCTCCCAGTCGTCGAGGATCTCGCCCAGGATCTGCTCGCGGCCGAACTTGCTCGCGAGCTCGAGCTCGGCTCCCGACAGGTCGATGTTGGCCGGCAGCACGCGCAGCTCGCCGCGGTCCTGCAGCGCCTCGCCCATGGAGTGCGAGCCGGTCAGCACCGTGTACGTCGACGGCGAACCCGGAGGCGCCTCGATGCCGAGGTGCGCGGACAGGTTCGCCTGCGGGTCCAGGTCCACGAGCACCACGCGCCGCCCCAGCTGCGCGAGGGCCGCGCCGAGGTTGACGGTCGAGGTCGTCTTGCCGACCCCTCCCTTTTGATTGATCAGAGCGATGCGTCGCATGTTCCGTGGCGGATTGTAGCCGCGTCGGACGCCGGCGCCTCCATCGGCGGCCCGCAAGCGGCTCGGCGACCGCCTCAGGGCCGCGCGCGTCGATCTTCGGGCCCGATCAGGGCCCGCGCGCGTCGATGTGGGCCACGAGGGGACCCCGGGGGACGGCCGGCAGGGCGTCGAGCAGCGGCTCGATCCAGTCGGTTCCGAAGCACGCGAGCAGGTGGAGCGGCGCGAGCACCCGGGCCTGGGGCTCGCCGTGCGGGAACAGCGTGTTCTCGACCCGCCGGCGGTGCCGTGCGCGGGTTCCCTGCCGGTTCGTGTCGACGCGCTCGAGCTTCCCCGCCAGCTCCTCCAGCGCGTCTCCGGCGTCGCGCGCGGCCCGCCGCAGCAGCGGGACCATGCGCGGGTCGACGGCCTCGACGCCGGGCCGCAGGTCGCCCAGCTCGCCGCGCACCTGCGCCGAGAGCCTCCTCAAGGCCGCCGCGGGCCCGCTCTCGGCGGGGTCCTCGGCCCACTTCGGGGCCGGGGGCAGGCCCGCCAGCGCGTCGATCGCCGACAGGCCGCAGGCCTCGAGCGACGCGCGCCCGGGCTCGTCGATCAGCGCGAGTTCCGCGCTCCGCACCCATGCGGGGCACGCAGGTTCCGACCAAGGGACGTCCAAGCACTCCTCCAGGGCGCCCCAGGTTCCCAGCCACGCCGAGACAGGAGCGACCTGCGACAGGAGAAAGGGGGTCAACGGCGTCCCAAAAGACCACGAACGAGGCTCCTGGACCAGCAGGGCCGCGAGCTCGTCGCCGTTGCGCGAGCCCGGCTCGTCGGGGTGCTTCCAGCCCTCGCCGCCGGGCTCCAGCGGTCGCGGCGGGTGGCTCCCGGTCCAGCTGAGGAGCGGGCCGCTGGAGCGCGCGGTCGCCGGGTCGAGTCGCGCGCGGCGTTCCCGCATGCGCGCCGGCAGCCCGGCGGACATCTGCGGCGCGAGGGCGCGCGCGAAGGGCTCGGCCAGGCAGCGGGCGCGCGCGACCACCAGGCCGTGGGGTCCGAGGAGCTCGAGCAGACCGCGCGCGAACGCGTCGGTCAGCGTCTCGCCGGCGCGCGGGAAGAGCACGTCGAGCAGGCGCGCGAAGGGCGCGCCGGCCCCCAGGCTCTGCTCGATCGACGCGCGACACGCGGCGAGCTCGTGCACCTCTTCGCGCAGCACGCGGTCCGCCGGCGCCTCCGCGCCGGGCCCGAGACCCGCGAGCGAGACGCGCTGGACGTCCAGGTGGCGGTTCAGCATCCACGTCGAGTCGACCTCGGGTGCGCGGTGCACGTCGTCCTCGATCCAGAAGACCGGCACGACCGGACACTCCCAGGCCTGCGTGAGCGAGCGCGCGAGGCGGATCGCCTGCAGGCCGTGCACGAGGTGCTCGAGCGGCGACAGCAGGAGCCCCGCGAATCCGCTCGTCGTCACGATCGACGCGTTCGGCCGCGCGAGCGAGCGCACGGCGTCGAGGACGGCCACGTGCGGTTCGTGACGCGCGACCTCGCGTTCCAGGATCGCGGCCAGCTCGTCGCGAGCCTCCGCATCGAAGCGCTCGGGCGGATGCGGGATCGCGTCGACGTCAGAGACGGGATGCGGCGCCTCCAGGCCGGGCCGGAGCCTCAGCAGCGACAGCACGCTCGGTGGCAGCGGTTCGACGGGAAGATGTTCGATGCCTACGCGCATGGCGTGCTTCGACGCGTCGCTAGCCCGGACGATTCATGAGCACGCAGCCGAGACAGCACGACGGGCGACCTGCGGCCGCCTCTCGGCGCCTGCCGGCACTTTGCGAACTCCGGCGCCCTCGACGACCTGACCCGGCGTCTTCGCCGATCCATACGGCAGGCTGCTCCGGGGCCGGCGCCCGCAAAGCACCAGCAGACACCGAGTTGAGCCGTTTCGATCTACGCGTCATGAAGCGTCCGGTCTAGCGGGCGAGCGCCGCGTTCAAGCTCGACACCATGGCGTCCAGCGCCTCGGAGCACGCGCGGCGCCAGTCGTCGCCCGGTGCGAACAGGAGGCTGCGCGAGGCGTTGACGAGGGCTCCGTACGGGCGCGCGTTCGCGTCGCGCAGGAAACCCGGTACGACGTCGTCGGCGCCGGCACCCTGCGCGCCGTAGCCGGGCAGCAGCAAGGGAGCGTGCGGCAACAGCGCGCGGAAGTGCGCGAGCTCGTCGGCGTGGGTCGCGCCGACGACCGCGCCGACGCTGGAGAGGCCGCACTCGCCACGGAGCTCCGGCCGCGAAGCGCCCCAGCGCTCGACGGCGTGCGCCAGCAGGTCGGCCAGCGGCGGCTCGCCGTGGTGCTGGATCGTCGCGCCTCCGGGATTCGACGTGCGCACGAGCAAGTAGAGACCCGCGCCGCGCTCGCAGCACGCGTCGAGGAACGGCGCGACGGAGTCGTCGCCGAGCAGCGGATTCACGGTGATCGCGTCGCAGGCCGGCTCCTCCTCGAGGAACGCTCGCGCGTAAGCGCGCGCCGTGCTCGAGATGTCGGAGCGCTTGACGTCCCCGATGACCAGCAGGCCCGCGGCGCGCGAGGCGGCGACGATGCGCTCCCACTGCTCGACGCCGTGGTGTCCGAGGACCTCGAAGAAGGCCGACTGGGGCTTCACGGCGGCCACGCGGCCGGCGACCAGGCCGATCACGTCCTCGAGGTAGTCGCCCATTCTGCGCGCACGCTGCGCGCGCGGCGCGCGTTCGTCGCGCGCCTCGGCGAACTCCTCCGGCAAGAGCTGGAGGTGCGGGTCGAGTCCGACCAGGCACGGGTTGCCGCAGCGCTCGATCGCGGCGGCGAGGCGGTCCGCGTAGATCACGGCGTCGGCTCGTCGTCCTGCTCTTCCGCCCGCTGACCCGCGGCCTCTTGTCGGGCCGCATCGGTCAGCGCCTTGCGCTTCGCGTCCGTCACGAGCTCCTTCGGCGGGACGAGCACGCCGCCGGAGACGGTCACGCGCAGCGCCTCGTCGACGGTGAACGGCAGCGGATACACGTCGCGGGCGTCGACGAAGATCGTGAAGCCGGTCATGGGCATCGGCGACGTCGGGATGAACACGGTGACGAGGTCCAGGCCCGTGCGCTGGCGCAGCGTCTTCAGCGAGTTGCCGGTCACGAACCCGATGGCCCAGATGCCGGGGCTGGGATAGGGCGCCGCGACCACGGTGTCGAACTCGATCTTGGTGTCCGACAGCGCGAACTCGACGACCTGCTTCGTGTACGGGTACACCGAGCGCACGAGCGGCAAGCGGTTCAGGCCCTTGTCGATGCGCAGGATCAGCTGGCGTCCGATGAATCCGCTGGCGAGGTAGCCCAGTCCGAACACGAGCAGCACCGAGAGCGCGATGCCGAAGACGGGCGGGACGTTGCCGCGCACGTCGCGGCGCAGGCGGTCGGCGCTGACGCCGAGCTCCTCGAGGTCGCGGAAGAACGACTCGTGCTTCTCGCGGTGTCGCCCGACCTCCTCGGCGAAGTCCACCGAGTAGCCCTCGCGGTCGAACTTGTGCTGGAGACCCAGGGGCAGCAGCCGCACGTCGAGGTACTCGGCGTCGTACGGCTCGATGCGCATCGAGCGCAGCGTCTTCCACCCGGCGGCGTTGTGCTCGAGGGACCAGTAGATCGCCCGGTTGATCGGCGACGTGACGTACTGGTTCACGAAGTTGATGACGATCACGAAGATCGCCAGCGTGAACACGACCGGCAGGATGACGAGCAGGCCGCGCAGGAAGAACGCCGTGGCGCGCGAGCGCTTCTTGACGCCGATCTTCGACTCTTCGTCGTCGGGCTCGGGTTCCTTGGTCTTGCGTACAGCCATCGCCGGCACGGCCGGGACGGATCGCCACTTCGTCCGGACGCGTCGCCGCAGCCTCCGGCTCGGGGGCTGGGTCGAATCACGCCCGTTCCGTGGGAAAACGCTCGGCTCGGGCCGCGGAGCTTAAGCTATCCGTCTCCCGCTTTCGCGGCAGGCTTCGGAGCGACCGCCGCGTCGTCCTCGTCCTCGGCCAGGGCCAGGAATTCGCTTCCGACCGCATCGGCCAGCACCAGCCCGCGCGCGGTCAGCCGGACGTGGCCGCCGCGGGTCTCGAGGAGCTCCTGGGCGACGAGGCGCTCGACCAGCGGAGCGGCGGGATCCTCGCCCTCGAGGCCCGCGACGGCGAGGGCGCGGCGGGGCTCGACGCCCGCGGTCATCCGCAGACCCAGCCACCAGGTCTCGCCCAGCCTCGCGCGCGGCGCGAGCTGCTCCGAGCTCGCCAGTGCGTCGCGCTCCGCCGCGATGCGCGCGCGGTAACCCTCGATGGAGCGGACGTTCACCGAGCGCACGCCGGCCACGTGGCTGGCCGCGGACGGGCCGATCCCCGAGTAGGGTCCGTTGAGCCAGTAGTTGATGTTGTGGAGACACTGACGGTGCTCTCGACTGAAGTTGGAGATCTCATAGGCCTCGAGGCCCGCGGCCGCGGCGAGCTCCCGGGTGGCCAGGAACATCTCGAGCTCGTCGTCCTCGGGCACCGGCTGGAGCGCGCCCTGCCGGCGCAGGGCCTCGAAGCGCGTGCCGGGCTCGAAGATCAGGGCGTACGCGCTGAGGTGGTCGGGCCCGAGGGCCAGCACGCGGGCCAGGTCCTCGCGCCACTCGGCGGGCGTCGTATCGGGCGCGGCGAAGATCAGGTCGATGCTCACCCACGGAACGCGGGCCTCGCGCGCCGCTGCATAGGCCGCGAAGGATTCCTCGACCCCGTGGACGCGGCCGAAGGACGTCAGGACGTCGGGTCGCAGGCTCTGGAAGCCGATCGAGAGGCGCTCGACGCCGCCCTCGAGCAGAGTTTGGGCTCGCTCGAGGTCGAGACTCTCGGGGTTGCACTCGGCCGTCACCTCCACGGCGGAGGCGCGGAACCCCGTGCACGCGTCGAGGCCGTCGAGCAGGCGCCGCAGCAGCCGCGGCTCGAGCAGCGACGGCGTTCCCCCACCGAGGAAGACCGTGCGCGGGCTCTCGGGCGCGCGCCAGGCGGCCTCGACGAGGAGCGCCTCGACCATGCCCTCGAGGTCGTGACCCTCCGCGGGGACGGAGAAGAAGTCGCAGTACGGGCACTTCGCCGCGCAGAACGGCAGGTGCACGTAGAGGGGCGTGCCCGGTTCGGGTCGCCCGCGGCCGACGGGGAGCGGGTCCACGCCGCGATGCTACCAGCCCGGGCGCTGCGACCGCGGAGCCGAAGGGCCGCGGGGCGTGTCCCTACGGCTGCGCGCCCCCGCCGGCTTCGGACCCAGCTCGCGGGTCAGTCGTTGTTCATCACCTCGTGCAGCCTGCGGAGCGCGTCGCGCTCGATCTGTCGCACGCGCTCGCGCGTCAGGCCGACGATCTTGCCGATCTCCTTGAGCGTCATCGGCTCGATGCCCTCGTCGAGGCCGTAGCGCAGCTTCAGGATCGTGGCCTCGCGCTCGCCGATCGCACCCAGCAGCTGGGCGAGCCGGTCGAGCAGGTCCTCGTTCAGCAGGAGCTCGTCGGGGCTCTTGATGCCCTCGTCCTCGACGGTGTCCTGGTGGGTCGTCAGGACCTCGAGCGACACCTGCCCACCCACGCCCGACGTCTGGATCGTGCGCTTCAGGAGGCCCCAGTTGTCCTTCGGGATGTTCAGCTCCTCGGCGACCTCTTCCAGGCTCGGGAAGCGGCCCAGGACGTAGGCGAGCTCCTGGCTGACGATGCGCCACTTGGCGATCAGCTCCGCCATGTAGCTCGGCACGCGCACGGACTTGACGGTGTTGGTCAGCGCCCGGCGAATGGACTGCTTGATCCACCACGTCGCGTAGGTGGAGAACCGGCAGCCGGCGTTGGGGTCGAACTTCTCGACACCCTTCATGAGGCCGATGTTGCCCTCGGCGATCAGGTCCTGGAGGGTCAGGCCGCGGTCTCCGTACCCCTTCGCGATCGACACGACCAGGCGCAGGTTGGCGCGGATCATGTGCTCCCGCGCCGCGAGATCGCCCGCCTGGATGCGGCGGCCGAGCTCCTTCTCCTCGTCCGGCGACAGGAGCGGGGTCTCGTTGATTTCCTGGAGGTAGGTCTCCAGACACTGTTCGGAGGAAATGGCGTGCCTCGTTGGGTGGGACCGGGTCGGTCGGGTCGCGGGTCGAGCGCCGAGAGGGCGGGGTCGGTCTGCGGCTGCCTCGGCGGCGTCGGGGGTGCATCGACCCCGGGGTTTCCCGTTCTTGAGCCCGCCCGCCGAACGAAGCCGGCGCGGCGGGTCGCGCAGGGGCAGGAAGGGCGCGGGGCCTCGCTCCGGCCGTCATCTGGGTCCTATCGGGCAGGCAGCGCGTCGGGGCTCGCCGGCGTGCGGAAGGTTTCCCCGCCGACCCCTTCAGATCGCGAGGTGGGCGGCCGTGTTAAAGTCACGCCGCTCTCCCCCCGGCCCCGCACGTGGGCCGTTCCGTCAGCCAAGCAACGCCATGCCCGACTCCTCGCTCGAAGAGGTCATCCAGGAAGAAGATTTCGTCCACCTGTTGCGGACGCAGGCGGCCCGCTACCTGGGCCTCTGCGGGCTGCTGACGGGCCAGGAGGAGCGGAACTGGAAGAAGAAGCACTACCACCGGCTCTACAGCGAGTCGGACGACCTGGAGACCTTCCTCGACGACTACGGGGCCCAGCACAACAAGCGCTTCCACTACTTCCGCGAGCTCGTGGCCTCCATGCGCTGGTTCTCCCAGACCGGCTTCAGCCTGGTGCACCTGGATGCGCGGCTGACGACCTACGGGCTGGATCGGACCCTGGGCGCCGACGCCACGACGGCCGAGGCCGGTGTGCGCCGGGCTTGCCAGACCATCCGGGCCTCGATCGAGAACCTTCTGCGCGCGATCGTCGACGAGGCGGAGCAGCTCGGGGTCCACAGCGCGCAGACGGACCTCTCCACGGAGGAAGGGTTCGTCGAGCCCCTGGTGCGCGTGCGCCTGCCGCGCAGCCTCGGCCAGGAGGACCCCGAGGAGGAGGACCAGAAGATCGCCGAGGTCGCCTCGAAGTACCTCGCGGCCTGCGGGATGCTCGCGGACCTGTCGATCGACCGCATCGCCGACCCCGCGCGCCGGCGTGAGTTCCTCGACCGGCACTGCCGCGAGGAGCAGGCGCGCGTGTACGAGGCGACCGTGCACAACCTGCAGTCGACCTACGACACCTACATCAAGAACACGGTCATCGAATCCAAGGACGACCGACTGACGCGCCTGCGCGGCCACACGTCCGGCTCGCTGCACCTCCTGGAGGCCGTGACGTTCCTCACGCACTTCGTCGAGCGCCACGAGAGCGGACTGCGCAGCGAGGATGCCGAGCAGCGCATGCGCAAGGTGATCGACCCGAACGCCATCCAGGACGTGACGCTCAACGAGCTCCTGTACTGGGCCAACCGCTTCTTGCAGAGCGGCCGCGAGATCGCCGAGGACCTGCTGCCGAGCTACACGAACGTGCGGGAGATGACCGTCGCCCTTCCGGAAGAGCTGCAGCTGCACGCGCGTCCGGCGGCGCTGATCGTCAGCATCGTGGGCCGCTACGGCACGCCGGTCGAGTTCGAGGTCGAGAGCAAGGTGTGCAACGCGGGATCGATCCTCGAGCTGCTCGTGACGGTGGGATCGCACCCCGATGCGCGCCGCTTCGTCGTGCGCGGGGACGAGAAGCCGCTGCGCGACATCGCGCTCCTCTTCGAGCACGGGCTCGGCGAGGGCGGGATCGAGACGCTGCCCGAGCGCCTGCAGTACCTGCGCGGCGACGCCTGATCCGGCGGAGCGACGCTCCGAGCGGGCGGCGCGACTCCTCGATCAGACGCCGAGGTACAGCCGGTCCGCCAGCATGTGCGGCAGGCCGGCGTCGCGGATGCGCTGCGCTTCGATGTCGATGTCGTAGTCCACGCGCCGGATCCAGACCCGGCCCGCGTCGGAGTCGTACACCGCATAGGCCGTGCGGCAGTCCTCGTCCCGCGGCTGGCCCACGCTGCCCACGTTGACGAGCGCGCGGAACGTCTCGTCGATGTCGATCTCGTCGTCCACCGTGTAGGCCGTGCGCGTCGGGTCGTCGCGCATGCGCAGCAGCGCGACCGGAACGTGGGAGTGCCCCACGAAGCACACCGGAAGGGGCATGACGTCGAGGGAGGGGTCGGCGTCGGTCGGGCTCTGGATGTAGTCGAACAGCTCGGGCCGATACAGCGTCCCGTGCGCGACCGAGCAGTGCTCCTCGTGAAGCGTCAGCGGCAGCGCGTGCAGGAACTCCATCTCATCGCGCTTCAGCACCTCGCGCGTCCACGCGACCGCGGCCCGCGCGTAGTTGTTGAAGTAGACGTCGTCGAGGCGACCGACGCAGGCGGCGTCGTGGTTGCCCAGCACGACGCGGGCTCCGACCTCGCGCAGCAGCGCGATGCAGTCGCTCGGTGCCGCCCCATAGCCCACCACGTCCCCGACGCTCAGGATCTGGTCGACCCCTTCCTTGTCGAGGCAACCCAGCACCGTTTCCAGTGCGGTCAGGTTGCTGTGGATGTCACCGAGGATTCCGTACCTCATGGCGAGCACGCGGTCCTGTATGGAGAAGAGCTGCCGTGAGGGTCAGGCTTCCCACGGCCATGATATCGACCAGGGGGTCGCCACGAGTTGCGCTCGAGCCGGCAACGGTTGCGTCGAGGTGCCGGGACGCTCCCAGGAGTGAGCCCAGCATGAGGCTTAGCCCCTCGCGGGCGGGGATCAAGGAGCTCACCGGCCAGGCCAGGAAGACGAGCAGGGGTGCGCGCCAGCCTCGCGGCCCGGGAACGGCGAGCACCACCAGGGCCAGCGCGGCGAGGTGCAGGTTGGTCGCGAGGGCGCCGAGGACGAGGTTCGCCGGCGTGTGCACCAGCCCCAGCGCGACCGGTACGCCGAGAGCCAGGACCTGGAGGGCCGTCGCGGCGCCCGCAAGGGCCAGGCCCTGGCTTGCGAACCGCCCCCAGGGGCCTTGAGGGTGCAGCAGCCAGCTCGAACGCTCGCAGTTGGCCGTGGCCAGGGCGGAGCCCGCGAGTCCGGCCAGAAATGCGATTTCGTAGAGCGGGGCATCCCCGCGCACACGAGTCGTCGTGACGCCGTAGGTCCCCACCTCCAGCCACGCGAGCCAGGCCAGCGAGAGGAACAGGAGGGTCAGCCAGACGGCTGGGCTTCGTCCGAGGAAAACGGCCTGGGCCCGGAGCAACCCGAGGCGGGTCATACCGCCCCTGATACCTCCCCCACCGAGGCGTTGGAATGCCAGCGTGCCTCAGAAGCCGGAGAGTCGGGTTCGCGAATCTCGTAACATGCTGCCAGGAAGGGCTTTATGTCGAACCCAGAGCCGGCGCTTGCTCTTTCTTCGCCACCGGCTCAGCTTGGGGCTGTCCACTGAGGCGGTAGGAGTGTTCCACGTGGAACACTCGAGGCTCTAGCGAACAGGCGAGGTCATGGAAAAGCGATTGGGCAAGGGTCTTGGGTCCCTACTCGGAGGCAACTCGAGCGCTCCGGCGCAGAAGGAAGCGAGCTCGGCGAAGCCGACCGAGATTCGGTTGGAGGACATCCGGCCCAACCCGCGGCAGCCGCGCCTGCACATGGATCCGGAGCAGCTGGAGGAGCTTCGTGTCAGCATCCAGCAGCACGGTGTACTCCAGCCGGTGATGGTCCGGCGCGTTGGGAGCCACTACGAGCTGATCCTCGGGGAGCGCCGCTGCCGTGCTTCCAAGATGGCGGGGAGAACGACTATCCCCGCCGTCGTCCGCGATGACGTCGCCGATGACCGAATGCTCGAGCTGGCCCTCGTCGAGAACGTCCAGCGGTCCGATCTCGACGCGCTAGAGCGCGCCCAGGCCTTCCAGGCCCTGATGCGCGACCTGGGCTTGACCCAGGAGCAGGTGGCCGACCGGGTTGGTCTGAAGCGTGCAACCATCGCCAACCACCTTCGCCTGCTGGAACTTCCCCCCCAGGCCCAGGAGGCTCTGTCGAAGGGTCTGATCACCATGGGGCACGCACGGGCCCTGGCCGGCCTCGAGTCGCGATCCGAGATCCTCGAGCTGATCAAGACGATCGTGAAGGACGACCTCTCCGTCCGATCGGTGGAGCAGGCCGTGCGCCGGCGGAACGAGGAGCCAGGCGCCAAGCGGGCCAGCCAGCCTACGCGCGCTCCCTGGGAGACCGACCTGGAGGGCCGTCTGCGCGAGCGGCTGGGCACGCGCGTCCGCCTGCAGAACGGGAAGGGCTACCGCGGCACGATCACCCTGCACTACCACAGCCGAGAGGAGCTCGACAAGATCTGCGACACCCTCGCGCCGCGCGAAACGCTGACCTGACCGACAGCCCGGAGGCCGGGATGCAGTCGGCCCCGGGCTCCGAGGGTCGCCCACGAACCAGAAAGAGGGCCCCGCGAGTTTCGACTCGCGGGGCCCTCTTCGTGCTGGTTTCGGCCGGTTCAGGAGCCCGGCAGCTCGACGCGAATCGACTCGACGCCCACGCGTTCCGCGGGGCGCAGCGAGCCCGGCGCGGTCTCGAGATCGTCCATGGCTTCGACCACATCCATTCCTTCCACCACGATCCCGAACACCACTCCCTGACCCTCGAGGTGGTGCGAGTCGGCGGTGACGACCTGGAAGCGGCTGCTCGACTCCTCACCCGTGCCGACGAGGGGTGCGGTGGCGACGGCACCGCGGAAGTGCTTGAGGCGGTTGGTCTCGCCCGCGACTCCCCGGTTCTGGCCTCCGGTGCCCCAGGTCTCGTAGTTCTCGGCCGCGCTGTGCGGGTCTCCGAGCTGGATCGCCTGGTCCTTGCGGATCGCGTGGATGGCCTGGCCATCGAAGAATTCCTCGCTGACGCTCTCCAAGAACTTCGCCGTCGTCAGCGGGGCGCGGTCGCGGTACAGGGCGATCACAAAGTCGCCCTTCGTGGTCTTGACCCGCACGCGCGGCGCGCGAGGGTCGGGGTCGGGCAGGGCGTAGACCTCGGGGTTGGCCGCGTCCCACTCGCGGCGGGCCTCGATCTTCGCGGCGAGGCTGTCGACCAGCGATCGCGCGGGTCCCTCTGCGTCGACCGACATCGGCTCCGTGGTCAGCATGTGGTCGGGATGCTCGGACCGCAGAGCCTGGAGGGCCTCGCTGGCGCCCTCGAGGTCGTCCTGCTCGAGACGGTTGGTGGCTTCGGTCAGCCGGACCCAGGCACCCATGGGCTGGTCCTTGAAGTCCGACGCGAGCGAGGAGAGGGCGGCGGGCTCTCCGCGGAGCAGTCCGGTGTTCGGGTCGTACTCCGTCTGCTCGGCGAAGCGGGACCAGTCGGAGCTGAGTTCGTCGAGGGCGCCCAAGCTCATGGCCTGGCGCACGAGGACGAAGGCTCCGCACAGGACGGCGAGCACGGCGGCCGGGAGCCACCAGCTGTTCTGGAGAAACCGAGTCATCGGGCTCTCCGCCTTGACGATGCTCACTCCCTGTGCATGGGATCGGTCGGCCATGTCGGCCTCCTGGGGTCTTTTTGGCCCGTATGTTCAGGCCATGTGGGTCTTATGTTCGACTTGCGGGTGCGGCATCCCGCCGGCTGGAAGGCCACGGGAGGCCCTCGTACCCTGGGATCACGTCGGAGGATCCCCGCGGCGCGGCGCCGTCGGGCTCTCCTGGCGGCACGACCCCGTCGGACCGTGGCGGCCGGGCATTATAGTGGTTGCCCGATCGAAGCCACAACCACCCCGAGCGCACCGCTCGAGAAGAAGAAGGCCCCGCATGATGCTCGCTCTGCTCCTCCTGGTCGGCCTGACGACCCTCGCTTCTCAGGAGGACGTCCCCGCCGAAGTCTCGCCGGCGGACGAATACCAGAGTCTCCGCCAGACCGCCGGGGACGACCTCGACAAGCTGTGGGAGGTGGTCGAGTTCTGCGAGACGAACGGTCTCGAGGAAGAGCGGACCGCGGTGCTCGAGGCGATCATCGCCAACGACGTGCTCGACTTCCGCGCACACGAGCTCCTCGGATACCAGCTCCAGGACCTGGAGTGGATCCATCCCGACGAGATCGAGAACGTCTCGAAGAACCTCTTCAAGTGCGGGGACGAGTGGTTGCCGATCGATGCGGCCGACGAGTACCACGCCAACCTCGAGACGTGGTGGCGCATCCCCAGCAACCTCGGCCACTTCAGGGTCTACGCCACCACCAAGCGCTGGGTTGCGGACGAGGCGCTCCTCTGGGCGGAGGTCGTGTTCAACGACCTGGTCCGGCTCTACGGTCGCGCACCCGAGGACCCCGCGGTCATCGTCGTGCTTCGCGACCGCCTCCAGTACAACGAATTCACGATGGGGGATCCCGGCAAGGGCATCCTCGGCACCGAGAGCACGGGCTACTCCAGCTTGTACGGCGCCTACCAGGCGGAGACGTGGTTCGACCAGGTGCACGCGGAGTTCCCGCGCGCGGGAGTCGCGTACTGGGACATCTCGACGAACGCGAGCCACGCCTGGGGCAAGATGCACTTCCGGCATGCGGCCGGCCTGGCGTTCGCGGAAGCCCTGGACCCGAGCGTCGACTTCGAGCGCGCTTTCATTCGCAGCCTCGGCGGCGCGGGCCAGCTCGACCCCGCGGGCTTCTGGCGCGAGAAGAAGATCCCGATGTGGATCCGCTTCGGCGGGGCGGTGTACGCCGAGCGCTTCTTCTACGACGGTTCCGCCGAACGCGATGGTGGAGATCCGCGCCAGCTGAAGACCTGGACGATCACGACGACCATTCAGACGCTGAGACCGCTCGCGGAGATCTTCCGCTTCTCGCTCAACACGAACAAGATCGAGGACTCGCAGAAGCTCATGGCGGAGGCCGGCCTGCTCGTCGCGTTCATCCTCGACGGCAACTGCAAGCCGGTCGAACGCGCTCACCAGGCGTTCAAGGTCGCCTTCCGCAGCAAGAAGGACCTCCCCGAGGCCGTTCAGGGCCTGCAGGAGGCCATCGTGAAGCACGAGCCCGAGCTGTTCGCGTTCGCCGACCTCAAGCCGCGCGCCGCCGCCGCCGCGCCCGCGGAAGCGGCCGCTAAGGGCGACGCCGACGTCGAGGCCAAGGGCGACGCCGAGGCCAAGGGCGACGCCGAGGCCAAGGGCGACGTCGAGGCCAAGGGCGACACCGACGCCGAGGCCGAGAACAAGGAACAGCCCGACGAGACGGACGAGCCGAAGGAGAAGGACGGCTCCGGCGCGGCCTCGGGCTCTTCCCAGCACGCGGCGTCGGGCGGGCGCTGAAGACGGGCTCCTCGGCGGCTCGGAAGCGCTGGCGGATCCTGCGACGCAACGTCGCGGATCGCGCCACGCGTCTGTTCGGACCGCGCCTCCTTCGCGCGCTCGCCCGCACGTGGCAGCCCGTGCGCGTGAACCCCGAGCGACTCGAAGCCGTCCGCGCCGAGCGCGGCTGGCTCATGGCGCTGTGGCACGGCCGCATGCTGCTCGGCATGACCCACCACAGGGGTGAGGACTACCACGTGCTCGTGTCGCCCAGCGACGACGGCGAGATCGCCGCGAAGTTCCTGCTGGCGAACGGGTACGCGACGCTGCGCGGCTCCACGAACGAGGCGCCGGTGCAGGCCATGCGCGCGATGCTCGGCGTGCTGCGCGATGGGGGAGCGGTCGTCATCACGCCGGACGGACCCCGTGGTCCGCGGCACTCGGTCAACCCCGGGCTCGCGTGGCTCGCGCGCGCGACGGGGTACCCGATCGTCCCGTGCGGCTTCGGCTGCGACCGCGCGTGGCGCGCGCACAGCTGGGATCGGCTGACGATTCCGAAGCCGCGCGCACGCGTCGCGATCGCCTACGGGGAGCCGCTGCACGTGCCGCGCAGCGCGGGGGCCGAGGAGCTCGCGCTCGCGACGAAGACCCTGCACGACCGGCTGATGCAGGCGGAACTCGCGTGCTGCGAGGCCCTGGGCGTGGAGCCGGACTGGTGATCCGCGTCGGCCCGGCGGGTTGGTCCTATCCCGACTGGAACGGCATCGTCGTGCCGCGCCACAAGCCGCGCGGCTTCCACGCCCTGCGCCTGCTCGCACGCACGTTCGAGTGCGTGGAGGTGAACTCGAGCTTCTACGCCCTGCCGGAACCCCGGCACGTGGCGCACTGGGTCGACCTGGTGGCCGACCGGCCCGAGTTTCGCTTCCTGGCCAAGCTCCACCGGAGCTTCACGCACGAGCCCTGGGAGCTCGAGTCGGGCGCGCGCCAGGCAGCCGCCTTCCAAGCTGCGCTGCAGCCCCTGCGGGACTCCGGGCGGCTGGGCGCCTGGCTGGCCCAGTTCCCGGTCGGCTTCCGCAACGACGCCGCGGGGCGGCGCCGTCTCGCGGAGCTCTCCGAGCTGTTCGCGGGCGATCCGCGGGCCCTCGAGGTTCGGCACCGGTCCTGGTTCGAGCCGCCGGCGCTCGCCCTCCTCGCCCGGCAGGGTTGGTCTCTGGCGTACATCGACCTTCCAAGTGCATCGAATCATCCACCCGACTGGCACGAGCCGACCGGGCCGCTGGGCTACCTGCGCCTGCACGGCCGCAACGCCCGGACCTGGTTCGACCGCGCCGCGGGGCGCGACGACCGCTACGACTACCTGTACTCCGCGCACGAGATCGCCGGCCTGGTGGAGAAGACCCGGCGCCTCTCCGGCGTCCACGACGAGACCTACGTCGTGACGAACAATCACTTCGGCGGCCAGGCCGTGGCCAACGCGATCGAGATCTCGGCGGGCCTACGCGGGTCGCCCGTCCCCGCCTCGACCGAGATCGTCGCGGCCTTCCCCCGCCTGGCGCCCCACGTCGTCTCCGAGGGCCAGGGCCGGCTCTTCTGAGCCCCGACCGCTCGCTCGCCGGCTTGCGCCGGCCAGGCCTCCTTGTTGGGATCTCCCCGCTCATGATTCGAAAGTTGCTCGGCAAACTCGCCCTGGCGGCCGGAAGTCTGCTCGTCGTCGGCCTGATCGCCGAGGTCGTGGCCCGCGCGCTGGAGCCCGGACCCTTCTCGCTGTGGGACAGCCGTCCCTACGAGCGCCACCCCGACCTGCCCCACGTCCATCGGCCGGGCTTCACGGGTCGCTGGGACGGGACCTGGTACGCGATCAACGCGCGCGGGATGCGCGGGCCCGAGGTCGCCGACGAGCCCGCGCCGAACGAGTACCGCGTGGTCGCGGTGGGGGACTCCTGCACGTTCGGCAAGGGCGTGCGCGAGCAGGACACCTGGCCGCGTCAGCTCGAGGCCCTGCTGGACACCGAGCTCGGCTCCGCCGGGGACGCGGTCGTGGCGAACCTCGGGACGAACGGTTTCTCCGGCCGGGACTACCTGCGCATCGTCGAACAGCGCGGACTGCCGCTGAAGCCCGACCTGGTCGTCGTGGGCTACAACCTCAACGACTTCCCGAACGTCATCCGCTCCGTCGACCGCCGGCTCTACCAGGGCTCCAAGGGAGCCCGCGATCTCGTGCCCAAGTGGGCGCGGGACGCGATCTCGCGCCTCGCCGTCGTGCGCCTGGCGCGTTCCGCCTACTACGACATGGGGCGCGAGCAGGCCTATGCGGACGCCGAGAAGATCGCCGGCGAGGTCAAGGACCGCAACTTCAGCCAGGCCCTCGCCAAGCAGGAGGAGTACCTGCAGGCCCTCGTCGGTCGTGCGCGAGATGCCGGGGCCGAGGTGGCCGTGTTCCTGTTCCCGTACGAGAGTCAGGTCTACCTCGAAGAGTACGACACGAGCCCCATCGACAGCCTGCGCGAGACGTGCGAGCGTCTCGAGGTCGTCTTCGTCGACCTCGCCGAGGAGTTCCGCCGCCA
>CAYGPA010000031.1:0-4700 GCA_964351535.1 uncultured Planctomycetaceae bacterium | reverse complement strand
CGTGCGAGCGTCTCGAGGTCGTCTTCGTCGACCTCGCCGAGGAGTTCCGCCGCCATGTCCGCGAAGCGGACGGTTCCCCCCGCCTGTTCCTCCGCGGCGACCGCTACCATCCCAACCCGACCGGCTACGGCCTCGTCGCCGAGCGCGTCTTCGACGTCGTGCGCGAGGCAGGCTGGCTCGATCGACCGTCCCGGTGAGTCTCGAACCTCTCATGGCGCCCGAAGCCGTCCTCGCGCCCGAGTCGGGCGGCCTGCTCGTATGGGCCTACCTCGGCGCGATGGCCGTGCTCAGCGTCTACGGCCTGCACCGGTTGTGGTTGGTCCACGCGTTCCGGTGGAACCTCGCCCAGACCGCGCAGTCCGTCCCCGACGCCGAGAAGCCGACGGTCACGGTCCAGCTCCCGATCTACGACGAGCGCACCGTCGCCCAGCGCCTGATCCGCGCGGCCGGCGAGCTCTCCTACCCGCGCGAGCTCCTCGAGATCCAGGTCCTCGACGACTCGACCGACGAGACGCGCGCGATCGTCGATCGCGAGGTCGCACGCCTCGTCGCGGCCGGCGTGGATGCGCGCGTGCTGCGCCGCACCGACCGCGTCGGCTTCAAGGCCGGCGCGCTGCACGCGGGCATGCAGGTCGCACGCGGCGAGCTGCTGTGCGTGTTCGACGCCGACTTCACGCCGCGGAAGGAGTTCCTCGAGTCGCTGGTCGGCTTCTTCCAGGACGATCGCATCGGCATGGTGCAAGCTCGCTGGGGGCACGAGAACCGCGACGAGAGCCTGCTGACGCGCGCGGAGTCGACGCTGCTCGACGGCCACTTCGTCGTCGAGCACAAGGTGCGCGCGGACTCCGGCCTCTTCTTCAACTTCAACGGCACCGCGGGCATCTGGCGCAAGACCGCGATCGAGGACGCCGGCGGCTGGCAGCACGACACGCTGACCGAGGACCTCGACCTCTCGTACCGCGCCCAGCTGCGGGGCTGGCGCTTCGTGTACGCGCCGCAGGTCGTCGCACCGGCGGAGGTCCCGCCGACGCTCGGTGCCTTCAAGTCGCAGCAGCACCGCTGGGCCAAGGGCAGCGTGCAGGTCTTCCGCAAGCTCGGCCGCCCGATCCTGAGGGCGCGCGAGCCGTGGCGCGTGAAGCTCGAGGCCCTGGCGCACCTGACCGGCAACGCCGGCTATCCGCTGGTGCTCTTCATCGCGCTGCTCTTGCCGCTGGTTGCCACGACGCAGGAGCGCCTGCCGCAGTGGGTGCACCTGCTCGCGTTCTTCGTGTGCACGCTGTCGGTCGTCATCTTCTACGAGACGAGCCAGCGCGCCCTCGGCCGGCCAGCTCGCGCGCGTGTGCGCGACGTCCTGGCCGCGATGATGCTCGGCATCGGCATGTGCGTCAGCCAGACCCGGGCGGTGATCGAGGGCCTGACGCGACGCACCGGCAGCTTCGTGCGCACCCCCAAGCGCGGCGATGAAGCCGACGCGCGCCCCTACACCGCGCGCCTGCGCGGCGTTCCGGGACTGGAGCTCGTGCTCGCCGCCTGGTTCGCGTGGGCCGTCGTCTCCGCGGCCTCGCTGGGCCTGTGGGGGACGCTGCCGTTCCTGCTGCTGTTCCTCGGCGGCTTCTCGTGGGTCGGCGGCCTCTCCCTGGTGGAGTGGTCGCGCCGCTGACGGCTCAGACCGTCGCCGGCGATTCCAGCGGGCGCGTCAGGAAGTCGACGAGGTCCATCTTCGTCAGGATGCCGAGCAGACGGCTGTCGTCGTCGACGACGAGACCCGCGAGGCCCTCCTGGAAGAGATCGGTCAGCGCGCCCGCGTCCTCGGAGGCGTGCACGGTGCGCACGTTGCGGAACATGACCTCGGCCACGGCGCTCGAGAGGCTCGCGTTGCCCTCGACCAGCCGGCCGAGGAGGTCGGACTCGGTCACGATGCCGACCAGGCGACCCTCGTCGACGACCGGCAGCTGGCTGATGCCGCGCTCCTTCATGACCATGACGGCGTCGGCGACGAGCGCCGAGCTGCTGGTCGTGTGCACCTCGCGCGACGGCAGGCTTTGCAGCAGGCTGCCGAGGTCGTTGGTCTCCCAGCGCGTCTCGGTGAAGCCGTTCTCGCGCATCCACTGGTCGTCGATGAACTTCGTCATGTAGTTGCGGACCGAGTCCGGCAGGATCACGACGAAGCGCTTGCCCGGTCCCATGCGCTTGGCGACATCGACGGCGGCCCACACGGCCGTGCCGCAGCTCCCGCCGCACAGCAGGCCCTCCTGGCGGCTCAGGCGGCGCGCCATGAGGAAGGACTCGTGGTCCTCGGTCTTGACCCACTCGTCGACGAGGCTGCGGTCGAGCACGTCGGGGATGAAGTCGTAGCCGATGCCCTCGACCTTGTAGGAGCCCACCGGCTCCGGGCCGGCGAGGATCGAGCCGACCGGGTCGGCGCCGACGATGTGGACGTCGGGCTTGGCCTCCTTCAGCCGCTTGGCGACCCCGGCGATGGTGCCGCCGGTGCCGGCGCCCGCGACGAACACGTCGAACTGGCCGTCGGTCTGGCGCAGGATCTCCTCGGCGGTGCCCTCGTAGTGCGCCTGCGGGTTGTCGGGGTTCGAGTACTGATCGAGGATGTGCGCGTTCGGCAGGATGTCGCGCAGCTGCTTGGCGACGCCGATGTGGCTCTCGGGCGCGTCCCAGGCGGCCTCGGTCGGCGTGCGGATGATCTCGGCGCCGAGCGCCTCGAGCACGACCTGCTTCTCGCGGCTCATCTTCTCGGGCATCGTGATGATGCAGCGGTAGCCGTACACGGCGCAGGCGAGCGCCATCCCGATGCCGGTGTTGCCGCTGGTGGGCTCGATCAGCGTGTCGCCGGGCTTGATGCGGCCGGAGCGCTGCGCCTCCTCGACCATGCGCCTGGCGATGCGGTCCTTGACAGAGCCGCCGGGGTTGACGAACTCGCACTTCGCGAGGAACTCGCAGCCCGTCTTCTTGCCGACCTTGCGCAGGCGGACGAGGGGCGTTTCCCCGATCGCTTCGAGGATGGAGTCGTAGATCTGGGCCATCGGGGAGCTCTCCGGGTGGGCAGGCGACCGGGCGGGAGCGGCCCTCCTGGAGATGGACCGGCCCCGCCGAGTCCCGGATTCTAGTGTCCGCGACCCGATCTTGCGCGCGTCGCGAGGGCCCGTCAGGGGCCCGCGTCGCCGGGCCGCTCCAGGACCACGACGGTGCCGCGCGGCGAGGTCCGCACGCCGTAGCGCTTCAGGGGTCGCGCCTCGGGTCCCTCCGCGGGGCGCTCGTCGTCCACGCGCGTGCCGTCGTCCAGGCTGTAGCGCCAGGCGTGCCACGGGCAGGTGACGACGCCATCGGCGATCGACCCCGCGAACAGCGGCCCCAGCATGTGTGGACAGAAGGCCTCGAAGGCGCGCACCTCGCCCTCGAGTGCGTAGAGCGCGACGGTGCCCCAGGGCGTGTCCGCCGGCACCGGATGCGCCGGGTCGATGTCCGCGGCGACGACGCCGGTGTCGAACTCGCCGTCCGGTCCGCCGCCGCGGGGAGGATCGTCGATGGGTGCGTCCATGGCGTGGAGGCCGGCGGCATTATGGGCGAGACTGGGCCCGGCGCCCGGAGGAACCCCCTTGCCGCAGAGAACCGTCGTCCTGAAGCTCGCGTCCGCGGAAGGTCGGGCGCTGCGGGGCCGGCTCGAGCAGGGCGACTTCGAGTTCCGCTCCGTGCCCCACGCGGCCTTCAGCGTGAAGGGGGAGGGCGTGGTCGCCACGCTCTACACGTCCGGCAAGCTCGTCGTGCAGGGCCCCGACCCCGACGGGTTCCTGCTGCGCTACGCGGGCCGCGAGGCGCCGCCGGCCGCGGCCCCGTCCCCCGCGCCGACGCGGACGATCGTCGGAAGCGACGAATCCGGAAAGGGTGATTACTTCGGGCCGCTGGTGGTGGCCGCCGTGCGCCTCGAGCCCGAGCAGGTCGCCGAGCTCGCCGGGTCCGGCGTGGCCGACAGCAAGAAGCTCGCGGACTCGACCTGCCGGCGCCTCGCCCCGGCGCTGCGCGAGCGCTACGCCGTGTCCGTCCAGCGGCTCGACCCGCCGGAGTACAACCGCGAGCGCGAGCGCCACGGCAGCCTCAACCCGCTGCTGGCCGAGCTGCACGCCCGCGCGATCCGCGCCCTGGCGCGGCCGGGCGTGGACGTGCTGGTCGACCAGTTCGCCGACCCGCGCCTCGTGGAGCGCGCCCTCGGCGGCCTCGACGTGAACCTGACCCAGCGCCCGCGCGCCGAGGAGCACGTCGCCGTGGCCGCCGCGAGCGTCGTCGCGCGCGAGGAGTTCCTGCGCGCGCTGGACGAGCTGTCGGCGGAGTTCGCGGTCGAGCTCTGCAAGGGCGCCGGCGCGCCCGCGGACGACGCGGGGCGCGCGTTCCTGGCGCTGCACGGCCCGGACCGGCTGGGCGAGGTCGCCAAGCTGCACTTCCGCAACACCGCGAAGATCGGCGTCGCCGGCGGGGAGGAGGGCGCCCGATGAGGCCGCCGCCCACGCGCATCGTGCCGTTCGTCGCCATGGCGGGCGCGGGCAACACCTTCGCGGTCGTGCGCGCGTCCGCGGCCGGACCGGCGGACGCGCGCCCGCGGCTGGCCCGCGCGCTGTGCGCCCAGGCCCACGAGCGCGTCGCCGGGCTCCCCGCGCGCCTCGACGGCCTGCTGGTCGTCGCCTCCGACCCCG
>CAYGPA010000030.1:12287-21416 GCA_964351535.1 uncultured Planctomycetaceae bacterium | reverse complement strand
CAAGGCGGACAGTCCGTACTCGTCGAGCTCGGCCAGGAAGCCGTCGGCCATGAGGCGTTCGGGAGCGACGAAGAGCAGCTTCAGCCGGCCCTCGCGCAGCAGGCCGCGCACGCGGCCGCGCTCGAGCCCGTCCTGCGCGCTGGTGAGCATCGCGGCCGGCACGCCGCTCGCGACCAGGCCGTCGATCTGGTCCTTCATCAGGCTGATCAGCGGGCTGACCACGGCCGTCAGTCCCGGTCGCACGATCGCGGGCGCCTGGTAACAGAGGCTCTTGCCGCCGCCGGTCGGCAGGACCACGAGCGCGTCGCGGTCGGCCAGCGCCGCCTCCATCGCCTCGGCCTGCAGCGGTCGCAGCGAGTCGTAGCCCCACGTGCTGCGCACGACCGGCATCAGCTCGTCGAGCGTGGTGGCGACCGTCTCGCGGACGCGCGGCTCGCCCGATGAGCGCAACGGGCGCGACGGCCCCGACGACGAGGGGTCGCGCGGATGCCGCGCGTTCGCCGGTGGCGGCACGAAGTCCGCTGCCACGGACGGCGACGGGCGTTGCGGCGGCTCCTGCGCCGCGTTCCCGGCGGCCCCGTCCTGCGGTGCCGGCGAGGCCTCGTCCCATTCGTCCCAGCGGAATTCCGTTTCGATGATCGACTCCCCGTCGGCAGCGTCCGCCGACAGGGACCATCGAACCAGGCGACGGTTGCGATTCAAGTTCCGAATGTCCGACTCCCGTCGGCGCGCGCCGCGATTCCCGGGACGCCCCGGCGGTCCGGTCCGCGCGGGGGGGCTCAGCGGTCCGCGGCGGGGGCGCGCGGGTCGCCGAGCTCGCGCAGCGTCGCGTCGAGACGCTCGCGCAGCGCGAGGAGGCGGGCGCGGGCGCTCGGCTCCTCCGAGAGGTCGCGCAGCTCGAACGGATCCGCCGCGAGGTCGAAGAGCTGCTCCCGCCGGCGCTCGACGAACCGCCGGCAGCGGTCCTCGAGCTCGGGACAGGTCTCGAAGTGCTCCGTCCACGACCGGAAGGTCGCGGTGTGCGTCGAGGCGGTGGTGTAGGGGCGCTGCGTCTCGTAGTGCCGCAGGTACTTCCAGGGCCCGAGGCGCAGGGAGCGGGCGGGCAGCGGCGGCCCCGTGTAGACCTCCTCGATCGTCGCGAGCAGGGCCTCCCGGTGGACCTCCGACCCGTCTCCCTCGGGCCGCGCGAGCGAGCGGCCGTGCAGGCCCGCGGGAACCTCGACGCCGGCGAGCTCGAGCAGCGTCGGGGCGAGGTCGACGAGGCTCACGAGTGCCGCGCGGTCGACCGCGCGGACGCCCGCGGGCCAGCGCACGACGAGCGGCACGCGGATGCCGGCCTCGTACAGCGTCGCCTTGCCGAACGGGAAGGCCGGGCCGTTGTCGGACACGAAGACCACGACCACCGGGCGCTCGCGCGGTGCGGCGTCGATCGCGGCGAGCAGCGCGCCGACGCGTCGGTCGAGGCGCCGGACGGCGGCCGCGTAGCCCGCGAGCTCCGCGCGCGTCTCCGGCGTGTCGAAGAGGTACCCCGGAAGCTCGCCGGCGAACTCCGCGGCCTCCGGGTCGGGCGTCGGGAAGGGCCGGTGCGGGTCCCCCAGGCCGATCCAGAGCAGTACGGGCTGCGGAGCGGCGAGCAGGCGCGCGACCTCCGCCGGCCAGGTGTCGGGGGCGCCGTCGAGCTGCGCGGGGAGCTGCTCGGCGCGCGGAGCCCCGACGCCGAGCTTGCCCAGCGCGTGGCTCGCGTAGCCGGCGCGCGCGAGCAGGCTGGGCAGCGTCTCCACGTCCGCCGCGATCGGGCCGTACCCGACGGCGCCGTGGGCGAACGGGTAGAGCCCCGTCAGCATCGACGCGCGCGAGGGCGTGCAGTTCGGCGCCGCGGCGTAGGCGTACTCGAAGCTCACGCCCTCGGACGCGAGCCGATCGAGGGCCGGGGTGGGCACCGAGCCGCCGCGGAACGACGGCAGGTGCACGCCGAGGTCGTCGGCGACGAGCAGGACGATGTCGGGTGCGAGCTCCGGGCCCGCCGCGGCGGGGAGGGCCAGGGCGAGCAGCAGCGCCGCCGCGGCGCGCGGGCGGGGTCGATGGACGTGGCGGACGTGGCGGACGTCGTCGGACCGCGAGGAGCGGAAGGCGCCGGCCGCGCGGCGACTCAGCGGCCGCCCTTGCCCTTGCTGGGCGAGGCCTTGTCCTCGAGCCACTTGGCGATCTCGGCCGGCAGGCGCTTGTCGCCCAGGATCTGCTCGGACTCGGACTTCGAGACCACGATGTCGATCCAGCCCTTGCCGCCGTCTTCCTGCTCGACCTGCTCGGCGAGGCGCGCCACTTCGCTGCGCCCGGACTTCGACACCGCCATCAGCGTCGGCAGACCGCCGAGGTCCGCGAGGTCCTTGGTGAAGTTGAAGCCGTGGTACGGCTGGCCGGGTTCGACCATGGCCAGCGCGCGGACGTTCTCGTCCCGCACCGCGTGGCGCGCGGCCAGCGTGCCGCCGTTGCCGTAGGCGACCAGGCTGAGGTTGGTCCCGTGCATGCCCTCCTGCTGCGTCAGGAAGTTGGCGGCGGCGTCGAGGTCGCGCATGCTGAAGCTCCAGAGCTTCATGCGCGCCTGCTCATCGCCGTTCTGCCAGTCGAAGTCCTTCGTGGCGCTGTCGCCGTGACCCCGGAGATCGACGGCGAGGACCCCGAAACCCTGCTTCTGCAGCCGCGTGGCGATGCTCTCGAGCTCGGCGCGGTTGCCGCCGGCGCGGTGGACGACCACGACCCCGGGCGCCAGCGACTTCTTGGAGCGCGGCACGTAGAAGTCGGCCTTCAGGACCACGTCGTCGCTCGCGGAGAACTGCACGACGTCGCGCATGCCCGCGAACCAGCGACGTGCTTTCCCACGGTGCGTCTTGCCCACGGCCGCGCTCGTCGTGGGCGCGGCGGAGGCGAACATCGACGTGGGCGACGGATTCGCGGCCCGTGGGGCCGTGGGTGCCGCTACGAGCGAAGAGTCGGTCGTCATCCAAAGGATCGACGCCGCCAGGACGGTTGTCGCTAGCTGCATGCTGACCGGTCGATTGTGTGGGACAGGGACGTGGGGGAGGGACGAAGGGAACCGCAGCGGTCGCTCGACGGCGCGGGGGGCGAACCAGGGCAGGACGGGCGGTTCCGATCTGGAAGAGCAGGTGAGGGTCCGGAGACCCTCAGGGCACCGTCCGGCCGGGCATCTTGCTGGAACCGGGTTCGCCGGAGCGCGGTGGGGGCCGCGGAACGGCGACCGGCAGGAGGAGGTCCGGCAGGCGGCTCGGTGGGACGGAGACGTTCGGAAGGAGCTCGAGGCCCGACCAGTCTAGGGTTGGTGCAGGACCTCGCAACGCGCTTGTAGCTGGCTCGGGATGCCGGTTAACCGGATGAAATTCAAAAAAGTGGAACCTGACGGGCCTCGCGCCGCGAGCTCGAGGAGGGCCGGCTCGCTCCATGAACAGGTTGTCCACATCGGGCGCCCCGGGACTCAGGACTCGGCGGCGTCCGCCTCGGTGAGCCGCAGATCGTGGACAGGATCCCCCAGCTCGAGCTGGAGGCGCGGGTCGACCTCGTCCCTGCAGATCGCGCGGATGGCCTCGCCGAGCCGATCGTGGAGGTCCCACTCGCGGTCGATCGAGTGCCGCACCTGGCGCATGAGCTGCAGGGTCATCCGCAGGGTCCGGCAGAAATCGCCGCCGGGCACGCCGCTCGCCTCCTCGACCTCGTCGATGGTGGCGCCGTCGTACCAGGCGAGGACGTGCGGGGTCAGGCCCCAGTCCGGGTGCTTGATCGCCGAGGGGATCCCGAAGTGGGCCTCGCGGGCCGATAGGCGCTGCACCGTGCGGTCGACGTTGCGGCGCAGCTCGCCGAGGATGCTCGCGGGGATGCGCTCGTCCGCGAAGCGCCGGCGATCCTCGTAGACGAGCCCCGCGAACACCGCCGTCAGCGAGCGCGGGGTCTCCTGCTCGAGCACGCCGTTGTGCAGCAGCTCGGAGATGGCGAGCTCGAAAGCGTTCAGCTTGCGCGCCATGCGCCCGCGCGGGGTCAGGGCATCGTTCGCCTCCAGGTACCCGACGTCGGCCAGGAACTGGAGGTGCGCGTCGACGAGCTCGACCTGCCTCCGGGTGTGCTTGCGCTGCGACTTCGCGCTCTCCTCGCGCAGGCGGAAGTTCCGGAACGACTTCTCCCAGGCGACGATGAGGCGGTCGCGGCCGAGGTGCGCGAGCAGGTGCAGGAGCGTCGAGTACGAGAGGCGGAAGCGACTCTCGACCGCCTCCGGTTCGCCGCGGATCATGCGCTCGATCGGTGCGCGGGCCAGGTCGCGATCCTCGAGCACCGAGAAGACGTGGCCGCTCTCGTCCAGCCCCTGGCGGCCGGCGCGCCCGGCCATCTGCATGTACTCGCGCGTGCGCAGGAAGTCGACCTTCTCGCCGTCGAACTTGCGCAGCGAATGGAACACGGCGCTGCGCGCGGGCATGTTGATGCCGAGCGCGAACGTCTCGGTGGTCATCAAGAGCTTCAGCAGCCCCGAGGCGAACAGGCGCTCGACGATCTCCTTGTGGATCGGCAGCACGCCGGCGTGGTGGTAGCCGATGCCGCTCAGCGCCAGCGTCATCAGCTCGCCGCGCAGGAAGCCGCGCTCGAGCTGGAACGTCTCGACCAGCTCCTCCTGCAGGGCGCGCATGCGCCCGCGCTCCTCCTCGTTCAGGAGATCGCGCCGCTTCAGGTTCGCGCGCGCCAGGCGCTCGCAGTCGCGGCGGCTGAACGCGAAGACCAGCGCCGGGAGGAGCTCCTGCTCCTCGAGCTCGTCCAGGAGGTCCAGCGTCGGCCCGTCCCGGTCGCCGCGCGGCTGGAACGGGCGGCGTCCTCCGCGCCCGCGGCCCTTGGCTCCCCGAGCGCTCTTCTTGGGCTCGCCCAGGAGGCGCCCGGAGCGCTTCGCGAGCTGGCGCTGGTGCTCGAGCTTGCGCACGTCGAAGACCCCGAAGCGCGGGTGGTAGAGGCGGTGGCGCAGCGGCACCGGTCGGTTCTCGGAGGTGACGACGCGCAGGTCGTGCTCGCGCACCGCGCGGATCCAGCCGCCGAGCTCGTCGATGTTGGAGATCGTCGCCGACAGGCAGACGAAGCGCATGCCGGCGGGCGCGAAGATCAGGCACTCCTCCCAGACCGTGCCGCGGTCGGGGTCGTCCATGTAGTGGACCTCGTCGAACACGACCACCTCGACGTCCTCGAGCCGCGCCGGATCCTCGAGGATCGTGTTGCGCAGGATCTCCGTGGTCATGATCAGGAGCTGCGCACCCGGCTGGATCGTGACGTCGCCGGTCAGGAGGCCGACGTCCGCGCCCGGCAGGCGTCGGAAGTCGCGGAACTTCTGGTTCGACAGGGCCTTGATGGGGGCGGTGTAGATCGCGCGTCGACCGCGGGCCAGGGCCTCCTCCATGGCCGCCTCCGCGATCAGGGTCTTGCCGGCCCCGGTGGGCGCGCCGACCAGCAGGTTCGAGCCCGCCTCGAAGGCCTCGACGGCCTCCACCTGGAAGTCGAGCAGGCGCAGACCCCGCCAGGTGCGGCCGCCGTCGGCTTGCCTGGCGGGCCCGCCCTGGCGCGAGGCGGGGCTCCCGCCGGGGCTTTCACCCGGGCTCACCTCGGGCCGCGGCTCGTCGACCGCTTGCACGGCGTCGGCGTTCGCGTCCGGTGCGGGGTTCGCGCGCGGGTTCGGGCGCGGGTTCGGGCGGCGGTCCTGGCCTTGGCCCTCCGCGGGCCGAGAGGCACGCTTGCGTCGGCCCCGCGACCGCTTCGGACGGGCGCGCCTGTCGTCGCTCGAGTGTTCCGGATTCATCGAGCTCGGCGCGCTTCCCATCGAGTTGCGGGCGGAGGGGGTGCCAAAGAGATTTCGCTGGCGCTTGAGCCCGACTCCGCGTCCGGGTATCTAAGCAGTCCAGGCAACGGAACGGAAGTCGCCGTCCGTACCCCATTTGGAGAGCTCGCGATGCGTGATTCGGATTCCCCGAGCAAGTACGGTTCCCAGATCAGTCGCCAGCTCTCCCATCTGAAGCTGATCTCGCGGCTCCTGGCGCACGAACTGCATTCCCAGGGTGGCGCGAAGACCATCTCCCTGAGCCGCGACGAGGTGCTGGAGATCCAGACCAGCCTCGACCTCTACATCGAGGAGGTCAGCCGCCGTCAGGGACCGACCGGGCTCGGGTCGCAGCAAGAGACCACCCTGGTCAGCCCGCGCTCGAACTGATCGAACGCGCCGACCTCCGGCGCGTTCACCCCCCGGCCGGCGCTCCGCCGCAGGGGTCCTCCCCCGAGGCGATCGAGCGACCCGCGGGGCGCCGGGGTTCCGGGGCCCGACTCCACCCGGACGAGACCATGACGTTCCGAGTCCACCGCGTGTGCTCCTCGGCCGCGGCCCGCCGCGGGGCGACCGGCGTGCCGTTCGCGGTCTGGCTCCTGGCGCTGTCGGCGTGCGTGTTCGTCTGGGGTCGGACCCACGCCCGGAAGGAACGCGCCTTCGCGCGCATCGAGGCCGGCCGCGCCGCCCTGGACGTCCCGGGGGCCTGGGTCGACCCGCACTGGGAGCTCCTGCTGGCCGAGCAGCTCGCGGGCCTGGGTCCCTTCGCGCCCGACGACACCGCGACCATCGCCTCCGCGCGCGCGCTGCTCGCGAACCTGCCGTTCGTCGCCGAGGTCGGCGAGCCCGTGGTGCTGTGGCCCGACGGCCTGCAGGTCCCCGTGCGGCTCGCGGATCCGGTCGCCTGCGTCGCGGTCGGTCGTCACTACCTCGCCGTCGACGGCGACGGCCGCGTGCTGCCGGGCCTCTGGAACGCGCCGCCGCCGAAGGGCGCCGGGCACCTGCCGGTGCTCGGGCCGCTCGACGGGTCGACCGCGAACCTGCGGCCGGGGGAGCGCGTGCCGTCCGCCCAGCTCGGGGGCGTCTCCGTCGCGCGGTCGATGTGGGAGCACCTCGCTCCCGACGACCTCGAGACGCTCGGGCGCGTGCTCGTCGATGCCACGCGGGCGGACCGCACGTCCGTCGAGGAGCCGGGAACGCGCATCCTGCTCGAGGGTCGTCGGCTCGTGCTCTTCGGCCGCACGCCCGACGCGGACGCGCCGGGCGAGTTGCCCGTCGAGCACAAGTGGCGCTCCCTCTCGCGCGGACTCACGCGGCTGCGGCGCGACCGCGACTGGGACCTGCTCGACGTGCGCTGGGACGTGCCCGAGGTACGCGCGCGCGTGCTGGCGGCCGCGGAGCTCGACGGGGAGCCCTACGGCGCCGCGGAGTCGCGCGGGCTCGAAGCGCGCGGTGGATCCCGGCGGTGATCGTCGCCCTCCTGCTCGCCCTCCTCTTCCTCGCCCTTCCCGCGATCGCACCCACGGCCGCCGCCGGTTTCTCCGGCGTCCCGCGCACCGCGGCCATCCTGATGCCGCTGCTCCTCGCCGCGGGCTTGCCGTGTCGGGCGCGCGGTTCCGGTCTGGGGACGCGCGGCTCGGGTCGCTGGACGCGCGCCGTCGGGCTCCTGGCGGCGGCGCCGACGGTGGCCCTCGCGGCGCGCCTGGACTCCGCGCGCGGGGATCTCGACGCCGCCGCGCTCGCCGCGGGGCTCGTCATGCTCGTGCTGCTCGCACTCGCAGCGTCTCGCGGGGAGACGGCAGCGCCGGGCGCGCGCTCCGACCCGCGCGCGGCGGCGTGGCTGTTCGTCGTCCTGCTCGGACCGCTGCTCGCGCTCGCCTACGCCTGGGGGACGCGCGAGCCGCACGGCCCGGCCTGGGTCGAGGCCTGGAGGGCGCTCAGTCCCGTGGCCTGGGCCTGGGATCGCGCCGCGCTCGTTCCGCGCAGCGCGTGGGCGCCGCTCGGCGCGAGCGCGGCGCTCGGCGCGCTCGCGCTCCTTCCGACCGGAGCGTCCGGCGAGTCGCGGGCCGGATCCGCGTCGGCCACGGAGTCCGACGCGTGAGGGCCCGCGCCGCGCTCCTGGTCGTCGCCTGCCTCGGCCTCGGTGCCGGCGCCGTCGTCGCCGGCGAGGCCGGCCCTCCGCGCGCGCGCGTCGAGCTCCGCGGCCCGCTCTCGGACGTGACGCTCGACTTCGGCGCCGCGGGCGCGACGCGGCTCCGCGGCGAGCTCTTGCCGGGCGAGACGCGCGAGCTCGAGGTGCCGCTGCCGATCGACGCGGCGCTGCTCGCGCCGCGCGTCTCGGTCGCGTCGGGCGATCCGGCGGGCGTGCGCGTCGAGCCGGCGCCGAGGATGGGCTCGACGTTCGACGCGTCGCTGCGCGCGCGTCCGCGTCCGCCGGTGGGCGCGCGCGCTCAGCGCCCCGCGCTCGCGAGCCTGATGATCGTCGCCGCGGGACTGCTCGTCGCGGCGCTCGCGCGCGAGCGTCCGCGCGTGGTCGTCGGCGCGTCGCTGGCGGCCGCGCTCGGCGTGGTGCTGCTGCCGCCGCTGCGGGACGCGGGGGCCGCGAGCGTGCGCGTCTACGAGGCCGACGGCGGGACCGGGCGCTGGCTCGCGGTGCAGGCGGCCGCGGACGCGGTCGAGCTGGATCCGGCGCGCCCGTTCGTCCTCGAGGTCGAGCCGCCGGGGGCGCGGATCGAGTGGAGCGTCGAGCTGTCCGCCGCGACCCCGACCTGGCGCGCCTCGTCGCCGGGCTCGCGCCTGACCCTGCTCGCGAGCTTCGATCCGGCCGAGCGCCGCCTCGAACGCGACCTCAACGCGTGGGCCTCGCTCCCGCGGGTCTGGGCGCGCTCGCGGGAATCCGGGTGGCGGCCGCTGGGGCCCTGGGGGCTCGGTCAGGGGCTGCCCGGTGCCGGCGCGGGTGCCGGTACGGGCGGGGGGACCCCGCCCGGGTGGCTCGTGGCCGCGCTGCCGCCGGGTCGAGAGGCCCTGGTCGCGCGGATCGAGACCGGCCGGGCACCCGCGGTGGGGGGCTGGAGCGCCCCCGATCAGGCCTGGCTGCGCCGGATCGGGCCCGGCCTGGAGCTCGGAGAGTCGTTCCGGGCGAGCCCGCTCGGGGATCGGGCGCTCGCGCCCGGGGATTCGCCCTCGCCCGCAGATTCGTCCGAGCCGGTGGATTCGCCCGGGAACGGGGATTGATGGCCGGGGGGTCGGCCAGTACGCTCTTCGGCCTTCCCCCG
>CAYGPA010000030.1:0-12187 GCA_964351535.1 uncultured Planctomycetaceae bacterium | reverse complement strand
GGAACGGGGATTGATGGCCGGGGGGTCGGCCAGTACGCTCTTCGGCCTTCCCCCGCGCGCGCTGCGTCGCGGAGGCTTCCGGCGTGCCCTCGCGGGCCCGTGCAGGCAGGCTCCCGATCCGGCTCTCTCGCGCGGTGAGAAAGCGCGCGTTCGCGCGGCTCGCCCCGCTTCCCTCGACGACCCACGCGAGGACCCGGAGCGCTGCCGAACGCGTTCGCCCGTTCCGAGCCTCCCGCGTCTCAACCGCTCCTCCAACGCCCGGCAGTTCGCCCGCGGCCTTCCGCCGGCGCCGATCCCTCCGATGAAGACCACCCACGTACGAGCCTCCGACCTCGAGGACCGCTGGATCCTCTACGACGCCTCGGAACACATCCTGGGCCGCATGTCCGTGGAGATCGCGCGCGCGCTGATGGGCAAGGACCGCCCGAGCTACACGCCCAGCGAGCCCGGTGCGCACGTGGTGGTCGTGAACTCGGCGCAAGCGCAGCTCACGGGCAAGAAGAACGAGACCAAGGAATACGTCCACTACACCCACTATCACGACGGTCTGAAGACCGTGAACATCGCGCGGATGCGCCTGCAGCGCCCGAACGACATCGTGACGCTCGCCGTGAAGCGCATGCTGCCGAAGAACCGCCTCGGTCGGCTCATGCTCAAGCGGTTGAAGGTGTACCCCGGTGCGGAGCATCCGCACGTCGCACAGAACCCCGTCAAGGTCGAAAAAGCCGAGGCTCGCTGATCATGGTCGACAACCCGTACACCTGGGGCCTCGGGCGCCGCAAGAGCTCGGTCGCGCGCGTCCGCATCAAGCCCGGATCGGGCGGATTCCTCGTCAACGGCCGCCCCGTGAAGGAGTACTTCCCGGTGCTCAAGGAGCAGGTCAGCATCGAGGCACCGCTGAAGGCGACCGAGACCGAAGGCAACTTCGACATCTGGGTGAACGTCGGCGGCGGCGGACCGACCGGCCAGGCCGACGCGATCAAGATGGGCATCGCCCGCGCGCTGATGTCCCACAACGTCGCGCACGAGCCCGTGCTGCGCCAGAACGGCCTCCTCACCCGCGACAGCCGGATGAAGGAGCGCAAGAAGTACGGTCGTCGCGGCGCTCGTCGCGGTTTCCAGTTCTCGAAGCGCTAACGTCCGCAGTCCCGACGGACCGCAGCGGACTCCTCACTCCCGGACCTCATGGCTGGCCACTCCCACTCAGCGAACATCGCCCGCCGCAAGGGCGCGGTCGATGCCAAGCGGGGGAAGGTCTTCAGCAAGCTGGCGCGCGGGATCATCTCCGCGGCGCGCCAGGGCGGTGGGGACCCCGAGGCGAACCTCACGCTGCGCTACGCGATCGAGAAGGCCCGCGCGGCCAACATGCCCAAGGACAACATCGAGCGGGCGATCAAGCGCGGGACGGGGGACGACAAGGACGGCTCGGAGTTCGAGGAGCTGCTGTTCGAGGGCTACGGCCCGGCCGGCGTGGCGCTGCTCGTCGCCTGCCTGACCGACAACCGCAAGCGCACCGCCCCCGACATCCGCTACATCTTCGACCGCAGCGCGGGGAACCTGGGCGCGACCGGGTCCGTGGCGTTCCAGTTCGACTCGCGCTCGATCTTCGTCGTCTCCTGCGGGGAGCGCACCGAGGAGCAGTTCATGGAACTCGCCCTCGAGGCGGGCGCCGACGACGTCCAGTTCGAGGACGACGTGGCGACGTTCTACGGCAAGCCCGAGGACTTCATCGCGATCAAGACGGCGCTCGAGGAGCAGGGGCTCGAGTTCCTGTCGGCGGATACCGGCTACGTGCCCCAGAACACGATCACCGTCGAGAGCAAGGACGATGCGGCCAAGCTCCTGAAGCTCATGGAAGCCCTCGACGAGAACGAGGACGTGCAGAACGTCTACGCCAACTACGACATGCCGGCGGAGTGGATCGACGAGCTCACTTCCTGAGCCCGCCGCACCGACGCCGCCCCCTTTCGTCCGATTCGACCGCGACTGACACGCTCGGTCGCGTTTCCCCCGCGACCCGCCTCGCGCTTCCCACCGCAGGAGAGACCATGGCCGACGACACGCGAACGGTTCACCTCGTGACGGTCGACGATGCCGTCGTCGCCTCGGCGCGCGAGGTCTTCGACGGGCTGAAGGGCTGGCAGCTCGGCCAGCCCGAGACCGTCGAGGCGCTGCTGAAGGGGCCGCCCGCGGTGGGCGACGTCATCCTGCTCGACGCGCACCAGCCCGACCGCAACGTCTACGAGACGTGCCGCATGCTGACCGGCAAGACGCGCTGCCGCACTTGGATCGTCGTCGACGCGGACAACGGCCTCGCCGAGTCCATCGCGCACTTCACGGGAGCCACGGGCGTGCTCGCGCGGCCGCTGCAGGCGAAGGACGTGCGCCAGGCCCTCGAGTCGACCGGCGTGAAGCGACCGGCGCTCGCGACCGAGTCGCGCGGCGCGCCGCCCACCGAGCCCGTGCTGCCCGAGGCGCTGCTGCGCGACTTGCAGGGCAACGTCGACAACCCGCTGGTCGAGGCGCTCACCGACCCCGAGACCAACCTCTTCAACTACGCGTTCCTGAACTACAAGATCGACGAGGAGTTCAAGCGCGCGCAGCGCTTCCACCACCCGCTCTCCTGCCTGATGCTCGGGTTCGAGGGGCAGGCCTCGCAGGACGTCCTGCGCGAGCTCGCCGGGATCTTCCTGTCGGCCTCCCGCGACACCGACATCCTCGGCCGCTTCGACGAGAACTCCTTCCTGTTCCTGTTGCCTCACACCGGACCCGACGGGGCCGTGGTCATGGCGCGGCGCGTGGTCGAGCTGGCCGAGCGCCAGAAGCTGCGCGACCTCGTCGGCGACGCCGTGAAGCTCTCCGTCGGCATCTCCTTCCACCCGCACCCCGAGGTCGCGCGGCGCGAGGATCTCTTCGGTCGGGCGCGCGCGGCCTTCCTCGACGCCCGGCGCACCGGCGCCGACGTGGTCGCCTCCTCCGGCGGCAAGGGCTGAGGCCGCGGGCGTAGGCGCATCCGGCTCGCCGGAGAGCCCGTCCGCCGAGAAAGGCGGCGCGACCGATTCCCATGGGTTGAAATGGCGGCGCCCTGCCTGCGAAAGGGGGGAGTCCGCCACCCGGCGGCGATGGTCGAGCCCATGCAACCCTGGTTCGAGAGCTTCCGGCGCCGAGCGCGCCTGCTGGCGGACGCGCGCGAGGCGCTGCTGGCGGGGCGTCCGGAGACCGCCCTGCAGCACCTGCGCGAGCCGTGCCTCTCCACCAGCCGCACCGCGCGGCGGCTCCGGGAGCGGACGCTCGACGCCCTCTGGCGCGCCGCGCTCGACCGCGCGGGCAAGGGGCGCGACCAGTCCCTGGGTCGGATCCTCGTGCTGATGGCGGCGGAGGACCCCGGCCGCGTCGAGCGCTTCCAGGCGCTCTTCGGGTCCGAACGCGCCCCCGCCGCCCCGGCGCCGGCTCCGCCGCGCGGCAACCTGCGGGCCTACCTGGCCGAGATGCGCGCCGCCGGGACGCGCGAAGAACCCGGTGGCGAGGCCGCCGACGAGAGCCGGGCGGCGTCCGCGAGCGAGGCCACGCGCTCGAGGGTCGGCTCCGACTCCCGCGGCCCCGCGGACTCCGCCGGGCCTCCGGCCTCCGCCGGCGTGCGGTTCGCGCTGTTCGTGGACGACGGCGGGGAGTTCCTGGTCGCCTCCGGCAGCCCGCTGATCCTCGGACACAGCCGCACCGGCTGCGCCGACCTCCCGTTCCTCGCCGACGTCGCGCCGCGGCACGCGCGGCTGACGTGCGCCGAGTCGTTCCACGGCGGATGGCAGTGGACCCTCGAGGGGCTCGAGCAGAACTCCGCCCGCCTCGACGGCGAGGAGGTCGACGCCTCGGGCGCCGTGCTGTCGGACGGCGACGAGGTCCGCCTGGCGGCCAATCTGAGCTTTCGCCTGCGCGTCCCGGATCCCTCGTCGAGCTCTGCCGTGCTCGAGATGCTGGGCGGGACCGACTGCGGCGGCGCCCAGCGGGTGCTGCTGCTCGGCGCCGGAGCCGCCGGTCGCGTGCGCATCAGCGGCCGCTCGAACGCGACCATCCGCGTGCCCGGCCTCGAGCACGAGATCGAGCTGCGGCTCGAAGGCGGGCAGCTGATCCTCGGCGCGCCCGTCGGCATGCGCGCGCTCGGCCCCGGTCAGTCGACCGCGGGCGTCGAGGCCGCGCGGGGCGTGACGCTGCCGTGCCCGCCGAAGGAGCGCACCGACGTCGTCCTCGACGCGCCCGCGCCCGGGCGCCCGCCGTTCAGCTTCTCGATACGACCGGAGGAGCGGCCGTGATCGCGCACCACGACCGGATCGCAGGCGCGCGCGCTGGCCGGTGCTCCTGCGTCCTCGCCCGCGGGCGTACCATCGTCCTCACCCGCGGGCGTACCCGCGGGCGTAGCATGGGACGCGGACTCCGGCGCGCCGGCGCCGCGCCGTACGGCGTGCGCCGCGCGGGAGGGCCGCCCGCCCGGCGGGGGAGGTAGCCGCCATGGACTGGGAACACTTCTACAACTCGTTCCGGCAGGCGGACTTCATCCCCGGCTACGAGATCCAGAACCGCCTCGGCGGCGGAGCCTTCGGCGAGGTCTACAAGGCTCGCAAGGTCTCGATCGGCAAGCCCTACGCGATCAAGTTCCTGCGCGTCGAGGACGACTCCCAGCGCGCGATCATCGAGCGCGAGCTCGACCAGGTGCGCCACTTCGCGGCCATCGACCACCCGAACCTCGTAACCATCGAGGACATGGGCGTGGCGCTCGGCGTGCCGTGGCTCCTGATGGGCTACGCCGGCGAGGACACGCTCGCCAAGCGTCTGCGCGCCGGTGACCTCGACGGCGAGAAGGCGCTCTCCTACTTCGTGCAGGTCTGCCGCGGCGTGCTGGCGCTGCACGACCGCCGGCTCGTGCACTTCGACCTGAAGCCCTCCAACGTGTTCCTGAAGGGCGACTCCGCGCGCGTCGGCGACTACGGCCTCGCGAAGCTGATGGGGGAGGGCTCCCAGACGCTCTCGTTCGGCCGCGGGACACCGCACTACATGGCGCCGGAGATGCTGCGCAACCGCGCGGACCACCGGGCCGACATCTACTCGCTCGGCGTGATCCTCTACGAGAGCCTGACCGGCCGGCTGCCCTACGGCGACGAGCACCGCGGCAGCGGCGTCTTCGTGCGCGAGGACGACGCACCACCGCCCTTCCCCGCGGACTTCCCGCTGGGGCTGCGCGCGACCGCCGAGGGCTGCCTGCGCCTCGACCCGGCGCACCGCTTCGCCAGCGTGCACGAGCTCTTGGAGTCCATCGGCCAGGCGCCGCGTCCGGGCGATTCGATCGTGCTGGGACCGCTGATCTCGGGGGAGCGCATGGGCACGGCGCCCGCACCCCAGAACGGCTTCGGCTCGCACGCGGGAGGCGACGGTGCCGAGAGCGGGCGCCCGCGCACCGCGGAGGAGCTGCGGACGACCGCGGCCGAGTTCACGCGCGGGGCGGTCGAGGTCGCTCGCGGCGTGCTCGACGGCGTGCGGGGCCGCAGCGCCGAGGCGCCGCCCGCGGAGGCTCCGCCGGCCGCCGCCCGGCCGTCGATCGACGCGCCCGACGTGATCTCCGTGCAGACCCTGGCCCAGCCCGATCCCGTGCCGGCCGCACGCCCGGCCGTCACGATCCCCGCGGGTGACCTCCACGGCCGCGCCGGCCGCGCGCAGACCGTCCCGGTCCCGCCGCGCACCGAGGGCGGCGTCGTCGGCACCCTCTTCGCGACCGTGGCGCTCGGCATCGAGGTGATGGTGTCGCTGTTCACGGGCCCCGTCCGCCAGGCCGCGAAGGGAGTCGGCCGCGCCGGCGACCGCGTCATCCGCGGCGTGCCGGGAGCCTGCGGTGGCGCGCTGCGCCTGATCGCGTTCTTCACCGTCCTGTTCGTGGTCGGCGCGCTGCTCACGTTCTTCGTCGTCAGCATCGTGCTGGGCATCCCGGTCTTCGGAATCGACTGAGCCGCCATGCCCGACTGGGTCCCCGACATTCCCCGCCTGCAGGACTTCGACGACGAGGAGTGGCTCCGCGTCGAGCGCCACTACTGCGGTCGGCTCCTGGCCTACGTGTCGCGGCGCGTGCGCGATCGCGAAGCGCGCGACGACATCCTCCAGGAGACGCTGCTCGGCGCGGTGCGCGGCATCCCCAAGTTCGACACGCTGTACACCTTCGAGCAGTACCTCTTCGGCATCTGCCACAACCGCACGATCGATCACCTGCGACGCCAGAAGGCCCAGACGCTGCCGGGCGACGACGACGAGGAGACGCCGCCGGTGGTCGAGGTGCTCGCGACCGACGAGGCCACGCCCAGCCGCATCGCGCGCGGCCGCGACCTGGGGCGCCGCGCGAAGGAGATCCTGGGCAGCGTGCTGAAGTCCTGGGTTCAGGAGACCTGGCAGCAGGGCGAGTTCTCGCGGCTGATGGTGATCGAGGCGCTCTTCTCCGGAGGCTGGCGCAACAAGGACACGTGGGAGCGCTTCGGGTTGCGCGACGAGACGGCCGTCGCGGGCATCAAGTTCCGCGCGCTGAAGCGCATGCGGACGCTGGTGCAGGAGAACGACCCGCGCGGCGAGGTCCTGCCGTACCTGGCGGCGGGAGACGGCGAGGCGGAGTTCGACTTCGACGTCAGCCAGACCTGGCGCGAGCAGCGCGTCAGCTGCGCCGCGCGCTACTGGCTCGGGCGCATGGTCGTCGGCTCGCTGCCCGAGGGGCCGGCGGGGTTCCTGAGCTTCCACCTGGGCGAGATGGACTGCCCCTGGTGCCGGGCCAACCTCGAGGACCTGCGGCGGATCGAGGACGACCCGGAGCTCGAGCCCCTGCTCGAGCGCGTGCGGGCCTCCACGCTCTCCTACCTGCGCTCCCGCAGCCTCCCGTAAGGGCTCCGTAGGGGTTCCGGCGCGCCACCGGTCCCGCGCGGACCGTCCGTGCACGACCGGCCCATGGATTCGTATCCTTGGCGACTTCGCGTTCGCACGCCCAGCCCCACGGGAGCCGCCATGTTCGCCCACCTCGCCCTCGCCCTCCTCGCACCGCTCAGCGCGGCGCCGACGCCCACCAGCGGTTCGCTCACGAGCGCGCTCGCGAGCATCGACGCCGACGCGATCTGCGAAGACGTGGCGTTCCTCGCCTCGGACGAGCTCGAGGGGCGCGACTCCCCGAGCGAGGGCCTGCGCCAGGCCGCGCGCTACATCCGCGCGCGCCTGGAGGAGCTGGGCTGGCAGGCGGGAGCCCGCGACGGCTTCTTCCACACCTACGAGCTCGACGGTACGCGCCTCGACATGGAGAGCACGTCCTGCGTGCTGCGGCGCGACGGGCGCGAGGTGCCGCTCGAGTTCGGGGCCGACTGGTTCATCTCCTCCTCGGGAGTGACGACGCTCGAGCTCACCGGGGACGTGGTGTTCTGCGGCAACGGGAGTCGCGACGCCTTCGAGGACGGCGAGCTCGTCGACCGCTGGGCGCTCGTCGTCGACGACGGCTTCGACCGCCAGGAGATGTTCAGCGTGCTGTCGCGCGCGCGCCGCGCCGGCGCCGCCGGTCTGGTCCTGACGCCGGGGCCCGCCTACGCGGGCGTGGAGTTCGGCCGGCGCTTCCGCGGCGTCGTCGAGGGCGCCCGCACCGGTCTGCTCTCGCGCTCGCGCTCGTGGGGACGGGTCATGCCGTTCCTCTACCTCTCGAAGTCCGGCGCCGCCAAGCTCGGCGAGCTGCTCGAGCGCGACGGACTCGCGGGCCTGCCGGTCGGCGAGCCGCTCGGCGTCGAGCTCGCGAACGCGCGGCAGGCCGAGGAAACGGTCGTCGAGCTCGAGAACGTGTGCGGCTTCTGGCCGGGCAACGATCCGGACCTCGCCGACGAGACCATCGTGATCTCGGCGCACTACGACCACGTGGGCCTCGGCTCCTCGGGCTTGATCCACAACGGCGCGGACGACAACGGCTCGGGCTCGTCGACGCTGCTCGCGCTGGCCTCGGGCCTCGTCGAGATGGGGCCGCAGCGGCGGTCGGTCCTGCTGCTCTGGGTCTCCGCCGAGGAGAAGGGCCTGCTCGGGTCGCGCGCGTGGACGCTCGATCCGTGGCTGCCGAACGACGCGCGCGCGATCTGCAACATCAACATCGACATGGTCGGACGCAACGCGCCGGACAAGCTCCTGATCACGCCGTCGCGGGATCACGAGGAGCACAACGGACTCGTGCGGCTCGCCGAGAAGCTCGCCGACGAGGAGGGCTTCCCCGACCTCGGCGATCCGAAGAAAGGGCAGTGCGACACGTTCTGGGATCGCTCGGACCAGAAGAACTTCGCCGAGAACCTCGGCCTGCCGGTCGCCTTCTTCTTCTCCGACGTGCACGAGGACTACCACCAGCCCACCGACGACCCCGACAAGATCGACTGCGACAAGATCCGGCGCACCGCGCGCCTCGTGCTGCGCATGCTCGACTCCCTGCAGGCGGACGAGATCGATCTCTGAGAGCCGCCGCCACGTGCTAGAAGCCTGTCGGAGTCTTCCCGGTTCGCGAGGTGCCGAGCATCGGGCGCGGATCCGCGTCGCGTCCCTCGCGATCCCCGCGGCCCTGCTGGCACTCGCCGGCGCGTCCTGCGCGACGGCATCTGCGCGCGCGCGCACGGCCGCCGTGGAGGCCTCCGCGTCCGTACGCGGCGGCGGGCTCGTCGCCGCGCTCGCGGCGCTCTCGCCCTCGGGAAGCGGACAGGTGGAGGCCGACGTGCGCTTCCTGGCGTCCGCGGAGCTGCGCGGCCGCGACACGCCCAGCCGCGGCCTCGAAGCCGCGGCGGCCTACCTCGAGGCCGGCGCGCGCGCGGCCGGCATGCAGCCCGGCGCGCGCGGCTCCTATCGCGCGCCCTACGAGCTCTTCGACGCCGGACTCGACGTCGCCGCGTCCGAAGCGGCGCTCCGCGTCGGCGACGTGCGCTTCGCGCTGCGGCCCGGCAGCGACTACGCCGTCCGTCCCCAGGAGGTCGTGGAGCACGACACGCGCGGCGCGCTGCTCTTCGCGGGCCACGGGGACAAGGACGAGCTGGCGGAGCTCGACGTGGAGGGGCACTGGCTGCTCGTGTGGGACTCGGAGCTCTCCTGGAGCCGGCGCGCGCTCTACGCGCGGCGCGCGGGCGCGGTGGGCGTCCTGGTCGCGAGCGATCCCGAGGCCGCCGGCGCCGGACCGCCGAGCTGGGCCGAGGCCAGCCTGCGCACCGCGCCCCGCCGGCCGACGCCCGGGCGCGCGAACCGCGCGCCGCTGCCGTCGGTCTGGGTCGCGAGCGACGTGCTCGCGAGCGCGCTGCGCGTCGCCGGACACGACCCGGCCGCGCTGCAGCTCGGGCAGGAGCTCGACGTCGAGTTCCACGAGCGCCGGCGCGCCGTCGGCACGATCGAGGTCGACAACGTCGCCGCGCTGTGGCCCGGCAGCGACCCCGGGCTGGCGGGCGAGGTGATCGTGCTGCTCGCGCACTTCGACCACGTCGGCGTTCAGCGGGGGAAGGTCCATCCCGGAGCGGACGACAACGCCTCGGGAACGGCGGCGCTCCTGGCCGTCGCGCGTGGCCTGGCCGCGGGTGGACCGCTGCGGCGCTCCGTGCTGCTCCTGTGGGTGTCGGGGGAGGAGCGCGGCCTGCTCGGCTCGCGTGCCTGGGCCGCGGATCCGCAGCTGCCGCCGGGCCTGCGACCGGTCGCCGCGTTCAACCTCGACATGGTCGGCCGCAACGCGCCGGAGTTCCTCACCGTCACGCCGTCGCCCCGGCACGACGAGTACAACGACCTCGTGCGCATGCTGGAGCGCCTGGCGCCCCGCGAGGACTTCCCGCTGCTCACGTCGGGGGACGAGGGCTGGCGGCGCTCCGACCACTACGCGCTGCACCTCGAGCTCGGCCTGCCGGTCGCGTTCCTGTCGTCCGACGAACACGCCGATTACCACGAGCCCACCGACACCGCGGACCGCGTCGACTTCGGCAAGGTCGCGCGCGTCGGGCGCCTGCTGCTGCGCGCGCTGTGGGAGCTCGACGGTCGCTCGTCGCTGCCGCCGATCGAGGCTCGCGTCCCCGCGTCGGCCGAGTAGCCTGGGCGCATGCGCCAGCGCGTCCTCGCGGCCCTGCTCCTCGTCCTCGCCGTCGTCGCGGCCTACGCCCCGGCCCTGCGGGCGGGCTTCGTGTGGGACGACGACGCCTACGTCGTCGAGGAAGAGACGCTGCGCGAGGAGGGCGGCCTGCGCCGCATCTGGTTCGAGCCGGGCGCGACGCCGCAGTACTACCCGCTCGTGTTCACGAGCTTCTGGGTGGAGTCGCGGCTCTTCGGCCTGGACCCCTTCGGCTACCACCTGACCAACGTCCTCTTGCACGGGCTCTCCGCCGTGCTGCTCTGGATCCTGCTCGTGCGGCTGCGGATCCCGGGAGCGTTCGCGGCGGCGGCCGTGTTCGCGCTGCACCCGGTCCACGTGGAGTCGGTGGCGTGGATCACCGAGCGCAAGAACGTGCTCTCCGGCGTGTTCTACCTGCTGGCGCTGCACGCCTGGCTGCGCTTCGATCCGCTCGAGGAGGACCGCCCCGCGTCGCCCCCCGACCTGCGGCGCTACGGCGCGCTCGGGCTCTCCTTCGCGTGCTTCGCGCTGGCGCTGTTCGCGAAGACCGTGACGTGCTCGCTGCCCGCGGCGATCCTGCTGCTCGTGTGGTGGCGGCGCGGGCGCGTCGCGTGGGCCGACGCGCTGCCGCTCGTGCCGTTCTTCGCGCTCGGCGCGCTGCTCGCGCGCACGACCGCGCGGCTCGAGGCCGAGCTGGTCGGCGGCGGCATGTTCGACCTGGGGCTCACGGGCCCCGATCGCATCGTGCTGGCCGGCCGCGCGGCGTGGTTCTACCTCGGCAAGCTGCTGTGGCCCGCGGAGCTCGTTTTCATCTACCCGCGCTGGGTGGTCGACGCCGAGGCGCTCTGGCAGTGGGTCTTCCCGCTGGCCGCCCTGGCCGCGCTCGCGGCGCTGTGGGCCCTGCGCGAGCGCATCGGCCGCGGGCCGCTCGTCGCGGCGCTCTTCTTCGGCGGCACGCTCGTCCCGGCCCTCGGCTTCGTCGACGTGTTCCCGATGACCTACTCCTTCGTCGCCGACCACTTCCAGTACCTCGCGAGCCTCGGGCCGATCGTCCTCCTGGCGGCGCTCGGCCGGCGCGCGCTGGCGCGCTTCGGCCGGCCCGCGGTCGCCGCGGTCACCGCGCTGCTGCTCGCCCTTCTCGCCGGCCTGACCTGGCGCCAGACCCACGCCTACCACGACCTCGAGACGCTGTGGCGCGACGTGCTGGCAAAGAACGACGACGCCGCCATGGCCCACATCAACCTCGGCAACTTGCTGTCCGACCGCGAGCAGTACGAGGAGGCGATCGAGCACTACCGCGCCGTGTTCGAGGTCGACCCGCCCGAGCGCGACACGTTCGTCCGCGCCCGCGCCCACTACAACATCGGCAACCAGCTCGTGGCGCTGGCCCGGACGGAGGAGGCCGAGCGCGAGTACGACGCCGCCCTCGCCATCGAGCCCCGCTACGTGAACGCCTACTACGGCCGCGGCCACGCCCGCATGACGCTCGGCCGCTACGAGGAAGCCCTCGCGGACTTCGAGACCACGCTGCGCCTCGACCCGAGCCACCCCAACGCCCTCCAGGCGGCCAACTACGTGAAGGCCAGGATCCGCCGGTAGGCCGACGATCGTCAGGGGGCCAGCGTGACGGTGGTCGTTCGGTACGGATGGACCGTCACGCGGTAGTCGCGCGTGCGCCGGCCTCCTCCCGGATCGTCGCGCACGTGGACGTCGTAGTCGCCCGCGGGCAACGGAGGCGCCTCGAACGTGCGCGCGGAGGAGTTCGCGTGCAGCCACCCGATGGACAGCGACGTCTCGGTTCCCGGTCGACGAGCGTGCAGGGCGAGCGACCGTCCGAAGGACCCGTGACGTAAGGGGGTGATGTCCGGAGCGTCGGCGACGAGCTTGCCGACGGCCGGGACGTCGATGCGGAGGCTCGGAGTCGAGCCGTCCCACTCCGCCTCGAACCAGCCCAGCCCGGCGCGCACGCGGACGCGGACCCCGTCGGCGGGGAGGCCTGCCCACAACGGGTGGGCGTCGTGGCCGTCGAGTCGCAGGGCGCGCTGGGGCCAGCGCGGATCGGACGTCGCGGAGTCGTCGCGC
>CAYGPA010000029.1:14168-21524 GCA_964351535.1 uncultured Planctomycetaceae bacterium | reverse complement strand
GCGCTCGACTACCTGTCGGAGAACACCGCGCTGTCGCTGCACGAGTGCGGGACGGAGATCGATCGCTACATCTCGTGGCCGGGCCAGGCGCTCTCCTACAAGCTGGGCGAGCTGAAGATCCGCGAGCTGCGCACGCGCGCGGAGCAGCGTCTCGGAGAGCGGTTCGACCTGCGCGCCTTCCACGACACGCTGCTCGAGAACGGCTCCGTGCCGCTGGACGTGCTCGAGGAGATCGTCGACGACTGGATCGCGCGGCGGCTCGACGACTGAGCCCGGCGACCTGCCGGAACGAGCACGGGCGAGGCGCACCGCGCGCCTCGCCCGTTTCCTCGCGACCGCCTGCTGTGCGGCCGCACCCCTCGAGAACAGCTAGGGATTGATCACGAAGCTCATGCCGTCGGTCAGGTTGTCGTTGAAGCCCAGCGGGTTGCCGGGATCGCGCTGCAGCCACTGCGTGAACACGCGCTTGCCCGCGGTCAACAGGGGATCGGCGGCCGAGGCGATCGTCTTGTTGAAGTTGCGATTCAGCTGAGCACCCGAGCAGCCCCACGGCACCGCCTTCGGCGTCTTGGGAGGCAGGATGCGCATCGGACCCTTCACGCAGAGCTTGCCCGCGTGGAAGCTCAGGTTCGACTTCGCGTAGCCGTACAGCAGGATCCCGAACTCACCCGGCATCACGTCGCTGCCCAGGACCCGGAACGGACCCGGGATCGCACCGGCGCTGGGCTCGCCGGCCCAGCCGATGAACGGGATGCAGTTCAGCGAGTTGGTCTTGCCGGTGCAGTACGTGTACGGCGGCCGCGGAGGCACGGCACCCGCGATCTCGCACACGTCGGGAATGCCGTTCATGTTGGCGTCGCCCACGCCGGCGAGCGCGATGTCGATCGCGTCCTCGACACCGTTCGCGTCGCAGTCCAGAACCGGGGCGCATACGACGTCCAGGGCGTCGAGGTTGTCCTCCACGTTGCCCGCGCGGAACGTGTTCAGGCCGATGTTCTCCGCGGCGATGAAGATGCCGGGGAACGGCGACAGACCGCCCAGGGCCACCGGGAGCGGAGTCGTGAGGATGTCGCCGGGGCTGATGGGCACGCCGAAGATGCTGTCGGGCATGCCGACGACGGGCGAACCGGGACGCACGGAGAACAGCAGCATGTCCGCCGCGCCGCCGAGCCAGTCGTACGGCGACATCGAGGGCACGTAGGCTCCGCCGGGAACGACCTTGAAGATCGCCACGGCGTCGAGGTCGTCGGTGTTCGGACCCGCGATCAGGTCGAGGCCGAGGGCCGGCGCGGGCGCGAACAGGGCCGGGGGACCGCCCGGGAGGCTGACCAGCACGTCACCGCACGCGAACCCGCCGTTGACCGGCGCGGACGCGCGATCCAGCGAGAAGTACGTGCGCAGCGGCGTGAACGCCGGCGCGATCGGACCGTTGAAGGGCGTGCGCGGACCGTCGACGTCGACGGCGTCCAGGTTGTCGCCGGTGTCGACGAGCGGCGGCGGCGGGAAGGCCATCGGCTCGCGCAGTCCGAGGCCCGGGTACGCGAACGGCGTCACGCTGAGCAGGCCGTCGCCGTCGATCGCGCCGATGTTGCCGGGAGGCGAAGCGAACGGCGGCAGCGGGCCGGGCGGCAGGCCGGTGTCGGTGAACACGTCCCCGCCCGCCTCCATCGCGCCGAAGATGCCCTCTGTGATCAAGCTGGGCGCGAAGAGCGTCGGCAGACCGGACGACAGACCGTCGACCGAGAACCAGTAGCTGCCGGGCGGCATGACGGGCAGCGCCGGGCCGTCGCGGCCGTAGGAGAGCGCGTCGACCTCGACCATGCCGGGCACGCCCGCGGGCAGACCGACGGCCGGCGGGTGCGCCGGAAGACCGAGGCCTCCGAATCCCCCGCTCTCGCGGATCGAGGGCGGCGGCAGCGGGCCGATCGACGGCCAGTTCGCGACGCAGGGCGGGTGGATCGGGTTGACCGACCCCAGGATGTCACCCTCGGTCAGCGGTGCGCCGCCGCAGGTGTCCGGTGTGCCCTTCAGCGGGGCCCGGAAGTCGATGGAGAACGTCGTCTGAGCACCGGCGAGGGTGGAGACGGAGACCAGAGTGGCGAAGCGGAGAGCCAGTCGTCGATGGGTCGACGGTCGCGGTCCGTGTTCGCCCGTGCGTGCGCTTGCTCGCAGCATGGGACGAGACCTTCTTGTTGTGGGATAGCGGTCTCGGGATCCGCCTCACCGCAAGGCGGGCGCCTTCGACCGGAAGACATGGGCGAACCGAGCGGGGGACTCGGCCGGACCGGTCTCGACTTCCGGGCTTTCTCGCCCATCGCACCCACAAGTGACTTCCTGGAAACGACTTGCGGATTCGCCCCGAATCGGGCCACCGCGCCTCGGCCGGTGGAGGTCTCGCTACAACGGCTCGAGCTCGAGGCCGAGGTCGGAGCCGATCGACGCCAGGCGCGCGTCGAGGTCCGCCCGGTCGTCGCCGCCGAGGTTGACGATCGCGTAGCGGTGGCTCTCGCCGTCCTCGAGCTGATCGAAGTCGGTCAGCAGGTCGCCGGCCGCGCACTCGAGCCAGACGAGGGTGTCGGGATGGACGGTCTGCACGCGCCGGATGCGGTCCGCGTCGGGCGCGCGCACCACGCGGGAGGGCCGGAACGCGCGCAGCGGGAAGCTGGCCGCCGCCGCGTGGCGACCGGACCCGCGGACGATCTCGGGCGGTGGATCTCCGGCCGCGACGGCCAGGGCGACCTCGTAGCCGCTGACGCCGTCGACCTTCCGGTACAGGTCGGCGAACTGGCCGCAGGCGCGCGCGTTGACCTCGACGATGCCGATGCGGTCGCGCTCGGCGTCCCAGACGAGCTCGACGTTGTACAGCGTGTCCGTCAGGCCGAGGTGGGCGACCGTCCGCTCCGTGACGTCGCGCATGCGGGCCTGCACGTCCGCGGGGAGCGTCGAGGGATAGTCGAAGCGCGTGAAGCTTCGCGTTCCCGGACGGAAGGTCGAGTCGACGATGCCCAGGATCCCGCTCGCGTGGCGCGAGCGCCAGCCCTCGACCGTGACCTGCTGACCGTGCAGGAGCTCTTCCGCCACGAACCAGCGCCCGTCCTCGTCCAGCTCGAAGTGCCGGACGAGCTGACCGAAGGCCTGCAGGAAGACGCTCTGGAACCACTCCGCGCGCGGAGCGGTGAGGAAGGCGGCGAGCTCCTCCCGGCTCTCGACCCTTCCGGACAGGATCGAGAACGCACCCTTCACGGGCTTCACGAAGCACGGGAAGCCGACGTCGGGGTCCCACGTCGTCGGATCCCGCGGGTCGACGAGGCTGAATCCGGGTACGGCCTCGGGGACGGCCTCGCGCTGGGAGATGCGGGACTGGTACTTGTGCGACGCGCGCAGCACGGCCCTGGGGGAGGATCCGGGCAGTCCGAGCCGTTCCGCGATCGCGGCCGCGACGGTGGCGCCGGGGTAGTCGCTGGTGCTGAACACGCCGTCGAGGGTCCCGCGCAGACGCTCCGACTCCGCGAGAATGTACGCCACGACATCGAAGTCCCAGGGCGCTTCGGCGTCGCTGGGCGGGGCGTACTCGACCTCGTAGCGCGCCTCCCAGCCGCGGCGACACGCCTCGAGCTGAACCCGGTCCCAGCTCGTCTCGAAGACGACCGCGATGCGCTTCGCCATGCGCGCGAAGATACAGGTGCGGGACGGCCGTCGATAGAATCGCGGGCCACGATGCAACCCGCTTCCCCCCACGACGCGCGCACCACGCCCGCGAGCAATCCGTCCGAGGTCGAGGCGTTCCGCGCGCTCCAGGTTCGGCTCCGGGAGATGTGGAGCGCGCTCGAGACGCGCCCGGACTTCCACCACGCTTCGGTCGTCGTCCCCTCGCTCAGCCTGGACGCCGAGGAGCTCGGCAAGATCCCCGGGGTCAGCTTCTACGAGGAGCGGCTGCTCTTCATCCTCATGCGCCTGCGGCATCCCGCCGCGCGCGTGCTGTACGTCACGAGCCTGCCGATCCCGGCGGAGATCGTCGACTACTACCTGGACCTGCTGACGGGCGTGCCGACCGCCCATGCACGGGGCCGGCTGCGCATGCTGTGCGTGTGCGATTCGACCGCCCGGCCGCTGACGGAGAAGATCCTGGAGCGACCGCGCGTGCTCGCGCGCATGCGCGACTGGATCGGCGATCCGGAGCGCGCGTACCTGACGTGCTTCAACTCCTCGCCGCTCGAGCGCACGCTGGCCGTGAAGCTCGGCGTGCCCCTCAACGGCATGGATCCCGACCTGGCGGACCTGGGCTCGAAGTCGGGCTCGCGCAAGATCTTCCGGGCCGCCGGCGTGCCCTGCCCGGCCGGGTTCGAGGACGTGCGCGGCGCCGCGGAGGTCGTCGAGCGCCTCACCGAGCTCGGCCGCATGCAGCCCGACCTGCGGCGGGCGGTCGTCAAGCTGAACAGCAGCTTCTCGGGCGAGGGCAACGCCACCTTCACGTTCCCGCCGGAGGGTCGCTCGCGCGCGGACGTCGAGGCCGCGCTGCGCCGGCTCGAGTTCACGGCCGCGAACGAGACGTACGACGGCTTCTTCGCGCGGATGGAGCGACTCGGCGGGATCGTCGAGGCCTTCGTGGACCCCGGAGGCTCGGGCGAGATCACCTCACCGAGCGTCCAGATGCGCATCACGCCCACGCGCGAGGTCACGCTCGTCTCCACGCACGACCAGGTCCTGGGAGGCAGCACGGGCCAGGCGTACGCCGGCTGTCGCTTCCCGGCGCGCGCCGAGTACCGCGAGCTCCTGCAGGAGGCGGCCTTCGCCATCGCGCGCGAGCTGCGCGACGCCGGGGTCATCAGCCGCTTCGCCATCGACTTCATGGCCTGGCGTCCGGGGCCCGAGCAGGAGTGGCGCATCACCGCGATCGAGCTGAACCTGCGCCTGGGCGGCACCACCTTTCCGTTCCTCGCGCTCGAGTTCCTCACCGACGGCCGCCTCGATCCGGCGAGCGGCCTGTTCCGGTCGGCGAGCGGGGACGCCAAGTACTACGTCGCGACCGACGCGCTGAAGGACCCGCGCTTCCGCGGCCTCCTGCCCGAGGACCTGCTGGACATCATGATCGAGTGCGGGCTGATCTTCGATCCGACCCAGGAGACCGGCGTGCTGTTCCACATGATCGGCGCGCTCAGCCAGTTCGGAAAGCTCGGGGCCGTGTTCATCGGCGACTCGCCGGAGCACGCGCAAGAGCTCCTCGAGGAGACGCGCCGGGTCCTGCAGCGCGCGACGGACCCCTCCGGTGAAGCCGACACGGCGCCGCTGCCTCCCCCGGCGCGGAGACTGGATTGACGGCGCACGCCCGCTCGGTCCGGGTCGTCGAGAACTGCTGGATTCCCCTCGCGGACGGCTGTCGCCTGGCCGCGCGCATGTGGCTGCCGACCGACGCCGAGCAGCGGCCGGTTCCCGCGGTTCTCGAGTACATCCCCTACCGCAAGCGCGACGGCACGCGACGGCGTGACGAACCGATGCACTCCTGGTTCGCGTCGCACGGTTACGCCGCGATCCGGATCGACCTGCGCGGCACCGGGGACTCGGACGGCGTGCTGCTGGACGAGTACCTCGAACGCGAGCAACTCGACGGCCTCGAGGCCCTGCGCTGGATCGCCGCTCAGCCGTGGTGCACGGGAGCCGTCGGCCTGATGGGCAAGTCCTGGGGCGGCTTCAACGCGCTGCAGATCGCCGCGCGCCGACCGCCCGAGCTGCGCGCGGTGATCACGGTCTGCAGCACCGACGACCGCTACGCCGACGACGCGCACTACATGGGCGGCTGCCTGCTGAACGAGAACCTGGTGTGGGGCTCGATCCTGCTCACGCTGAACGCCCGCCCGCCCGATCCCGAGATCGTCGGCGCGCGGTGGCGGGAGATGTGGCGCGAGCGCCTGGAGGCCACGCCCCTCTTCCCCGCGACGTGGCTCTCGCACCAGCGTCGCGACGACTACTGGCGCCACGGCTCGGTCTGCGAGGACTTCGCCTCGATCGAGTGCCCGGTGTTCGCGGTCGGCGGCTGGGCGGACGGCTACTCGAACGCGGTCCCGCGCCTCCTGTCCGGTCTGCGCTCCCCCCGACGCGGGCTCGTCGGTCCCTGGGCGCACGTCTATCCGCACGACGGCGTTCCCGGCCCGGCCATCGGCTTCCTGCAGGAGGCCGTGCGCTGGTGGGATGCTTGGCTGAAGGACGAACGCGCGGCGCACGTCGACGAGCCGTTCTACCGCGTCTGGATGCAGACCGCTTCGCCGCCCGGAAGTCCCGCGGGAGCTCGCGCCGGCCGCTGGATCGCCGAGGAGGCCTGGCCCTCTCCGCGCATCGTCCCCCGGACCTTCGCGCTGCACGCCGACGGGGTCCTGGCCCGCGAGGATTCGCCGTCGACGACGGAGCCGAGCGACTGGCGGACCGTTCACTCCCCGCTTGACACAGGAGAAGCGGCGGGTGCGTGGTGCGGCTTCGGGATCGCGGGCGAGGGACCGGGCGACCAGCGTGAAGACGATCGGCGCTCGCTGGTCTTCGACTCCGAGCCGCTCGAGCAGGACCTCGAGATCCTGGGCGCGCCGGTGTTCACCGCCACGCTCTCCTGCGACCGGCCGCTGGCCATGCTCGCGGTCCGCCTGAACGAGGTGTTCCCCGACGGAACCTCCGCGCGGGTCAGCTTCGGCCTCCTGAACCTCTCGCACGCGGGCGGACACGAGCGCGCCGTGCCGCTCGTTCCGGGACGTCCGTTCGACGTACGCCTGAAGCTGAACGACGTCGCGCACGCCTTCGCCGCGGGTCGGCGGCTGCGCCTCGCGCTCTCCACCAGCTACTGGCCGATGGCCTGGCCCTCGCCGGAAGCCGCGACGGTCTCGGTCCGGACCGGCGCGAGCCGCCTGGAGCTGCCGGTCCGACCGCCCGCTGCCGCGGACGCGCGGCTGCGCGCGTTCGAGCCCCCCGCGTCCGCCGCGCCGGCACCCTGCACGCAGCTGACGCCCGTCGTCGACCGGCGAACGGCGCGGCGCGACTCCGCGACGGGTGAGCTCGTCCACACCGTCTTCCGCGACACCGACGCCGCGGGCGGCCCAGCGCTCCACCGGCTCGACGAGATCGACCTCGTCCGCGGACACGCCTCGCGCGAGACGTACCGGATCCACCCCGACGACCCGCTCTCCGCCCGGGCCGAGATCGAGAACGAGGTCGTCCTGCAGCGCCCGGACTGGTCGGTCGGCGTGGACACGAAGATCCGGATGAGCTCGACGGCCACCGAGTTCGTGCTCGACGCGGAGCTCGTGGCCCGCCACGACGACGCGACGATCTTCGAGCGCACGTGGGAGCACCGCATCGCGCGCGACGGAGCGTGAG
>CAYGPA010000029.1:11238-14068 GCA_964351535.1 uncultured Planctomycetaceae bacterium | reverse complement strand
GCAAGCGCGCAGGGTGAGGCAGCCGCAGCCGATGCAGCCCGAGAGGCGGTCACGGAAGAGGGTGAGGCGCTCGATCTCCTCGTCGAGCCGGCCGCGGACGGCCCGGGCGAGGCGGGTCCAGTGGGCCTTGGTCGGCGCGCGGTCGTGCGGGAGGTCGCGCATCAGCTCGGCGATCTCGTCCAGCGGGAAGCCCGCGTCGCGCGCGGAGGTCACGAAGGCGACCCGGCGCAAGGCCTCGCGGTGGAAGCGGCGCTGGCCACCTGCGCTGCGGTGGCTGCGGATCAGGCCCAGGGACTCGTAGTAGCGCAGGGCGGAGGGCGCGCTGCCCGAGCGTTCGGCCAGGGCGCCGATGGCCATGTCGGACGGGGGGGCTGGACGGCTCTCAGACTTCATGTTGAAGTGAACTTTAGCTATGCGAACGCTGTTGAACCACCCGCCGGACTCGGATTCCGGGGCCTGCGCGCGCAATCCGGCCGCGGCGCTGTCGCTCGAGGGCCTGGCGCGGGAATACGTCGCCCGCGGACTGGACCGGCTCTCGGACGCCGACCTCGTGGCCTGCGTGGCGCTCGTGGTCAGCGAGCCGCGGCGCGACCCCGAGAACTCGTTCGTGCTGCACGCACCCCTTGAGCTCGCCGCGCGCGCCGCGCTGCTGCCGTTCGTCGCGCCCGACCAGCGCGAGCGCGCGCGCCTGCGCATCGCGTCGATCGCGGCGCAGTGGCAGGCCTTCGGCCCCGGCCTGGACCTCCCTCCCCCCGACGGGGAGCCGCGCGGCGACGCCCTGACTCGCTTGCTCGACGCCCTGGCCACCGGCGACCTCGAGGCCGCGGACCGGGCAGCCCGCGACGTGGCGCGCGACGTCGCGCCCGCCGCGTTCGTGCGCGGCGCGGCCGAGCGACTCTGCGCGAGCACGGCCGCGGCGGCGCACGCTCCCATCTTCCTGTACCAGCTCCCGCGCGTCGCTCCGCGCGGAGAGCTGCCCCTCGCGCTCCTGCGTCCGCTCGCGCGCTCGCTCGCGCGGCACCCCGACTGGCGCCTGCGCTGGCTCGACGGCTGGGAAGCCAGCGGTCCGACCGACGCCGAAGCGCTGCAGCGCGCGCTGCTGGAGGCCCCGGCGCTCGGACTCGAGGGCACGGGCTCGATCCACCCGCTGCTGATGCAGGTCGACGAGGGTGGCGAAGCCGCGCGGCGCCTGACGCCGGTTCTGGGTCACCACGACGACCGGGCCGCGCGCGTGATCCTGCGCGTCGCGGCGCGCGCGATGCTCGCGGAGGGCTCGGAGCACACGCCCTACGGCTGGACCCACTGCCTGACGCTGCCGCAGGCCGTGCTGGGCCTCGCGCCGTTCGCCGAACACCCGGAGCGCCTGCTCGCGATCGCCGCGACCCACGTGCTGGCATTCCGCGCCACGCTCGGCGCGAGTCCTCTTCCGGAGGTGTTCGCCGCGAACGAGCGCCCCCGCGCGACCTCACTCGCGCGGACCCACCTGGCCACGGCGGCGTCGACGCACCACGACGCGCACTTCGCCAAGTACGTCCTGGCGTGCTTCGATGCAGCCGCGTTCGACCCCGCCGCGGAGGAGCTCTACCTCCAGGCCGCCGCTCGTCTGACTCGCTACTGGGCCGGGAAGCCCACGCCCGACGCCGACCCCCTGCGCGGCTAACTCACGCCTTCGCGCAGTACGATCTCCTCGCCCGCGAAGGCCGCGCGCAGCCTGCCGCCGAGTCCGAAGAGGTCCTCGCGGACGAGCGTCAGCGCGGGGATCAGGAACAGCGTGAGGAAGGTCGCGAAGGCCACGCCGGACGAGAGGCTCACGGCCATCGGGATCAGGAACTGCGCCTGCAGGCTCTTCTCCAGGATGATCGGGGCCAGACCGGCGCAGGTGGTGATGGTCGTGAACAGGATCGCGCGGAAGCGGCGGCCGCCGGCCAGGTAGGCCGCGTCGTGCGCCGAGCGGCCCTCCGCGCGCAGCCGGTTCACCATGTCGAGCAGCACGAGCGAGTCGTTGATGACCACGCCCGCCAGCGCGACGACGCCGAAGGCGGAGAAGAAGCTCAGGTTGAAGCCCAGGATCATGTGACCGAAGATCGCGCCCACGACGCCCAGCGGAATGACCGACAGGATGATCAGCGGCAGCGTGTAGCTGCGCAGCTGCGCGGCGATCAGCGCGTACATCGCGAGCAGGGCCACGGCCAGCGCACCCGCCAGGCTCTGCAGGCTCTCGATGCGCTCGCGCTCCGCGCCTTCGAAGGAGAAGGACAGGCCGGGAACGTCGCGCTGCAGCGCGGGCAGGAACTCGTCGCGCAGCTCGCGGTTGACGTCGTTCGCGCTGACGCGCTCCTCGTCCGCGTCCGCCGTGACGCTGACGACCCGGCGACGGTCGGTCCGGTCGATCGTGGCGTAGCCGCGACCCTCGTCGTACGACGCCACGGTCGCGAGGGGAAGCTCCGCGCCGTCGGGCAGGCGGATGCGCAGGTCGTCGAGGCTGTCGAGGCTGCGGCGCTCGACCTCGGAGTAGCGCACGAGCACCTTCACGTCGTCGCGACCGCGCTGCACGCGCTGGGCTTCGGCCCCGTAGTAGGCCTGCCGGACCTGGCGCGCGAGATCCTCGAGCGTCAGCCCCGCGGCGCGGCCGCTGGGCGTCAGCTCGAAGGCCAGCTCGCGCTTGCCGGGCTCGAAGGAGTCGGCGATCTCGCCGACTCCGTCGTACTCGGCGAGGCGCGCCTTCAGCGCGTCGGTCGCGAACAGCAAGCGCTCGAAGTCCGCGTGCGCGAGCTCGACGTTGATGTCGTCCCCGGCGGAGAGCAGGCTGCTCGTGTACTCGAGCGACGTG
>CAYGPA010000029.1:6103-11138 GCA_964351535.1 uncultured Planctomycetaceae bacterium | reverse complement strand
GCAGCACGCGCCCGGTCTCGAAGGCCGAGGTCCCTCCGATCATGCTGACGCGCGCCGAGATGGTGTCGCCGTCGACCTCGGGGAAGAGGGTGAAGCGAACGCGCCCGCCCGCGACCAGCCCGGCCGTGACGGCCAGCGTCGCGATCGCCAGGGCGACCGTCGCGTAACGGTAGCGCAGTGCAACCAGCAGCGTGGGCTGGTAGACGCGGCGCACCAGCCAGGCCAGTCCGTCCTGCAGCGTGCGCTGCACCGCCCGCAGCGTCCCGCGGCGCGGGCCGCGTCCACCGCCGGACAGGTGCGCCGGCAGGATCAGGAACGACTCGACGAGCGAGAGCAACAAGACGCCGATCACGACGACGGGGACGACCCACAGGATGTCGCCGAAGAAGCCCGCGGTGAAGTAGAGCGGCGCGAAGGCGATGATCGTCGTCAGGACCCCCACCGACACCGGCGAGACGACTTCGCGCAGCCCCTCCAGCGCGGCCTGCGCCGGCGGCAGGCCCTGCTCGCGCTTGGCGTAGATGTTCTCGCCCACGACGATCGCATCGTCGACGACGATGCCGAGCACGAGGATGAACGCGAACAGCGACACCATGTTGATCGAGCCGTCGAGCGGCACGATCAGCACGAAGGCCCCGAGGAACGAGATGGGGATGCCCATGGTCGTCCAGAAGGCCAGGCGCAGGTCCACGAACAGAACCAGCACGCCGAACACCAGCACGAGCCCCATCAGGCCGTTGCGCAGCAGGAGCTCGATGCGGCTGCGCAGGATGTCCGCGCGGTTGTCCCAGACGGAGGTCTCGATGCCGGTCGGGAGCGCCAGGTTCTCGAGGTAGTCGAGCGCCTTGCCCTCGACGTCGAGCACGCGCTGCTCGCCCACCGCGTGGATGGAGACGAAGGCCGCCGGCTTGCCGTTGAACCAGCTCGCGCGGTCCACGTCCTCGAACGTGTCGCGCACGTCGGCCACGTCGCGCAGGTACAGCGTCGTCCCGTCGCGCGCGGTTCGGACGACGAGCTGCTCGAAGTCCGCCCGGTCGTAGGCCTGACTCTCGGTGCGCAGCAGGACCTCGCCGTCGCCCGTGCGGATCGAGCCCCCGGGCAGGTTGACCGAGAACCCGGTGACGGCGCGCGCCACCTGCTCGAAGGACAGGCCGAACTCGCGCAGCGCGCGCTCGGAGACCTCGATCGCGATCTCGTAGTCGCGCACGCCCTCGACGTCGACGAGCGAGACGCCGTCGAGCGCCGTCAGGTCGTCGCGGATGCGGTAGGCGAGCTCGCGCAGCGTGCGCTCGTCGCCGTCGCCGGAGAGGGCCAGGGTCAACACGCCCGACTGCGCGGACACGTCGGCGATGCGCGGATCCTCGGCGTCGGCGGGCGGGAAGTTCTGGATGGCCTCGACGGCGGACTTGATGTCGTCCAGGACCTCGCGGTCGTCGGCGTCGTCCTCGAGCTCGGCCGTCACGAGGCCCTGCCCCTCGCTCGAGACCGAGCGCACGCGCTTGATGCCCTCGATACCGGCCAGCGCCTCCTCGACGCGCCGGCTGATGCCCTCCTCGACCTCGACCGGCGTGGCGCCGGGGTACGGCACGGTCACGGAGACCGTGTGCGGATCGATCTCGGGGAAGATCTCGACCTTGATCGAGCCCGCGAGACTCGCGCCGCCGACGAGGAACATCAGCATGAGCAGGTTGGCCGCGACGTGGTTCGAAGCGAACCACGCCAGCAGGCCCCGCCCCTTCTCGCCGGCGTGACTCACGGGGCCGGGTCCTCCTCGAACACGCGCACGCGCATGCCCGGCGTCACCACGTCGAGGTTGCCGAGGACCACGCGCGCGCCGTCCGCGAGACCGTCCACGACGACCGTCCCGTCGTCGGCGTGCAGGACCTTCGGCCGGAGGAAGCGCAGGCAGTCCTTCTCGTCGACGGCCCACACGACTCCGCCGGTACGGACTGCGCTGCGCGGCAGCAGGGCCACGTCGGACAGCGTGCGACCGTCGAACGCGACCTCGACGAAGGTCCCCGGCATGAGCCACGCCGCCGTGTCGGGCTCGAGCTCGGCCGCGGTGATCTCGACCACGACGCGCGCCTGACGGCTGGTCGCGTCGAGCTGTCCGAACACGCGCGCCAGCCGGCCTTCGACCTCGAACGATCCTCCGGCGCCGAGTCCGCGGACGACGGCTCGACTCGTGGAGTCCGACGACCCGCCGCCCGGCAGGTCGAGCCAGGCGAGCTCCTCCACGCGCAGCGGCACCGCGACCTCGAAGACCTCGGTGGCGTAGACCTCTCCGACGGTCTGGTTGGCGGTGACGATCTGACCCAGGTCGACGCTCGCGTCCACGACCCGCCCGTCGAACGGCAGTGCGAGCTCGGTCCGCGAGAGGTCGAGCCGCGCGCTCTCCAGCGCGGCCTCGGCCGCCGCGAGCCGCGCATCGGCCTCGCGGATCTGCGGCTCGAGGCTGACGAGGGGCGGCGGCGGTTCGCCGGGGTTGAGGCGATCCCACTCCTCGATCGCGACCTCCGACTCGGCGCGGTTCGTGACCAGGGCCGTCTCGGCGGACGACACCTCGGCCTCGGCGCGCGCGACCTCGAGCTCGTAGTCGCGCGGCTCGATGCGCGCGAGGACCTCGCCCGCGCGGAAGCGCCCCCCGGCGCGCAGGCCCGGGTGGATCGCGACGATCTCGCCGCCGACCTGCGGCACCAGATCGATGCGCGAGCGCGCCTCGAGCGTCCCGTTGCCCCGGACCGCGATCGCGTGCGGACCGGTCTCGACGTGGTGGACGCGCACCAGCGGCGCGTAGACCGCGCCCTCGGCGCGCGGCGGCGGCTCGCGGCGCAGCGAGAGGCGGCTGGCGGCGGAGAACCCTCCGACGAGGATCACGAGCACGATCAGGGGCTGCAGCACCCAGGTCGACAGCATGGAGAGGGATCGAACCCAGCGCTTCATCGGGAGCGTTCCGTTTCTTCCGGGAACCAGTCGCCCCCGAGGGCGAGGTGCAGGTCGATCCGCGCGTTCCACACGGCGGCTTCCAGGAGCAAGACCTGGTCCTCGGCGCTCGCGCGCCGGCGTTCGGTGTCGAGCACGGTCAGGAGGTTCTCGAGGCCGCGGCTGTAGCGCTCGCGGGCGAGTTGCTCCGCGCGCCGGGCCTCGTCGCGCTGGCGCGTGCGCTCCGTGAGCTCCTCGCGCAGCAGCCGCTCGCCCACGAGCGCGTCCTCGACCTCGCGCAGCGCGCGCAGCACGGTCGCGGCGTACTCGGCGGCGCGCGCGTCGAGCCGCGCGCGCGCGACCTCGACGTCCGCGCGCAGCCGGCCGCCGGAGAAGAGCGGCGCCGTCAGCAGGGCCGCGATGCTGCCGACGAACGTGTCCGGCGAGACCAGCGCGTCGAGGTCGCGAGCCAGCCAGCCGCCGGAGGCCGAGAGCGTCAGGTCCGGGTAGAGCGCGGCGAGCGACACGTCGACTTCCGCCGCTCCGGCCTCCGCGCGCAGCCGCGCGGCCTCCAGATCGGGGCGCCGGTCGAGGAGGTCCGCCGGCACGCCCAGGGGCGGCGGAGCGACCGTCGGCAGCGGTGCCGCGACCTGCTCGATCCGCGCGCCGGATCCGGGCTTCCTGCCCAGCAGCTCGTCGAGAGCCAGGAATGCCTGCGCGCGCTCGCGCTCGAAGGCCGGCAGCGCCGCGCGCGCCGCCGCGCTGTTCTCGCGCGCCAGGTGCACGTCGACGGCCGTGGCCGCCGACACGCCGCGGGCGTAGCGGGCCTCGACGATCTCGAGCGTGCGGAGGCGGCTCGCGATCACCTCCTGCGTGAGGTCCACGCGCCGCGCGAGCAGCGAGACCTGCACCCGCTGCCGCGCGGCCTCGGCGACCAGCGAGTGCGCGAGCGCGCGGTGGTCGGACTCGCTGGCCAGCGCCTCGGCGACGCGCGCGCGCTCAGTCGAGCGCAGCCGGCCGAACAGGTCCGCCTGCCAGGAGATCTCGAGCTGCGGCCGCAGGATGGTGTTGTAGAACCGTCCCGAGCCGATCGGGTCGTCCACGCTGCGGCTGGCCTGGAAGGACGCGTCGAGCGCGGGCCGCCGCTCCCCCAGCGCGGAGCGCGCGCGCGCGTCGGCCTCGCGCAAGGTCGCCGCCGCTTGCTGCAGGTCGGGGTTGCCGGCCAGCACGAGCTCGACGAGCTCGTCGAGCGCCGGGTCCTCGAAGCGCTTCCACCAGAGCGCCTCGGGCAGCTCCCCGGGCAACTCCCCGGGCGCCGTGGTCTCCGCCGAGACCCAGGCGTCCCCCACGAGCACCTCCGACGGCGGCAGGACGTCCTCGACGTCGGTCCGCGCGGAGCGACAGGCGGCGAGGACCAGCAGCCCGCCGCAGAGCAGACGGCGCATCACTCGCGCCCCTCCACGGGTGCCCCGAGTCCGTGCAAGGCCGTGGCGATGATGCGCTGCGCCAGGAGCTCCGTGAACTCGGGGTCGAACTCGTCCACGCCGAAGAGCTTCAGCGCCACGGGGCGCGCGACGCGCAGGAACACGCACTGGGACATCACGTTGAACGCGGCGACGGTGCGCTCGCGCTCGTCGGTCAGCGCCGGGAACATCTGCCCGATCAGGGCGGCGAGGGCTTCGAGGTGCGGGCGGATCACGCGCTGGAAGAGCTGCTCGTTGGGCCCCTCGAGACGCGCGATCTCGCCGCGAAACAGCCCCGCGGCCACGGGGTCGAGCGGCTGGACCTCCTGCTCGACGATCCCGGTCACGAGCCGGGTGAAGAGCGCCTTGGCCTGCTCCTCGTCGAGCTCGCCCGGCGGGGACTCGAGCAGCGTCAGCCGCGGCGTCGGGCCGAAGCGCATCAGCGCCTCCGCGTACAGCTCGTCCTTGGACCGGAAGTGGTAGTTGATGTTCCCGTGCCGCACGCCCGCCGCGGCCGCGATGTCGCGGATCGAGACGGCGTCGCGCCCGCGCTCGGCGAACAGCCGGGCGGCCGCCTCGAGCAGGCGCTCGCGCGTCGAGGCGCGCGACTCGTCGGTGTCTTGCTGGGCCACGGCAGACCATTTAGCCAG
>CAYGPA010000029.1:0-6003 GCA_964351535.1 uncultured Planctomycetaceae bacterium | reverse complement strand
CGCGAACGCCGTCGGCGTCGACACGTCCGCCGGCATGATCGCCCGCGGTCGCGCCGCCCACCCCGACCTGGATTCGCGCCACGTCGAACCGGGCCCCCTCCCCTTCGACGACGCGAGCTTCGACGCCGCGCTGCTCTTCGCCGTGCTGACGTCGATTCCCTCGGCCGAGCACCAGCAAGCGCTCGTCGCCGAGGTCGAGCGCGTCCTGGTGCCCGGCGGCCTGCTCTTCGTGAGCGACCTGTGGATGCAGGACGACGACCGCAACCGCGCCCGCTACGCCGCCGGCGAGCGGGTGCACGGAACGCGCGGCGTGTTCGAGCATCCCGAGGGCGCCGCCTTCCGGCACCCCGACCGGGAGTGGCTCGAGGACCTCCGCCTGGGCCGGGAGACCCTCTCCCTCCGCGACGTCGACGTCACGACGATGAACGGCAACGCCGGGCGCCTTCCAGCTGCTGGCAGCCCAGCGGCCCGCGACGATCGAATTCCGGCCCGAGGGTAAGGGGCGGAAGGGCCGTGCGACCAACGGGGCGAACCTCCCACCGAAGAACCTCCCAAGGAGTCCTGACATGCTGAATCCGACGTTTCTCGCTTCCTCCGTTCTGGGCCTGCTCGGCCTGTTCGCCTTCCTGACTCCGAGCGGGGCGCCCCTGGCCGGCCCGGCCGACGCGGGGCTCGCGGGCAGCCGCGCGTACCTGCACAGCTACAACCTGCCGGGCCACGGCGTGGCCCTGGAGGGCTTCAGCCCGGTGTCCTACTTCGACGGACGCGCCGAACGCGGCAGCGCGCTGTTCGCGGTGGAGCACGACGGGGTCACCTACCACCTGACCGACGCTCGGCAGGTCGCCGCGTTCCAGCGCGATCCCGCCCGCTTCGTCCCGGCCTTCGGCGGCTGGTGCGCCTTCGGCATGGCCGTCAGCGACAAGTTCCCGGTCGACCCGACCAGCTTCCAGGTCGTCGACGGCAAGCTCTTCCTCTTCCTCCGCAACGCGAACATCGACGCGCGCGAACTCTGGAATCAGGGCGACGAGAGGGAGCTCCTCGAGAAGGCGAACGCCCACTGGGCGAAGGTCCAGGGCTGACGGCCGCCTTCGGTCGACGTCCGGGCTGGCCCCGGGCGTCGATCGGCAGGAGAATCCGAACTCGTGGAGAACGGCGTCCCGCACCGGACCAACGAAGCCTGGGTCGAGGCCCTGCGCGGCATCGGAGAGCAGAGCTCCGAGGCGGCGCAGGACCTGGCCGCGTATCTGCGGCGCGTGCTGGCGAAGGTCGTCCGCGCGCGCTTCGATTCCGACGACCTCGGCGACCTCGTGCAGGAAAGCCTCGCACGCATCTTGAAGAGCCTCGACTCGTTCCGTGGCGACAGCGCCTTCACGACCTGGGCCACCGGAATCGCAACCCGGGTCGCGTTCACGGAGCTGCGGCGCCGTGCCGTCCGCGCCCGCGGCACCGACGCCTTCGACGACGTGCAGGAAGAGGTTCGGCGCCTCGAAGCCGACGCTCCCGCGCCCGACGAGGTGGCCTCGAGCCGCGACCTGACGCGGGCTCTCCGGCAGGCGATATCCACGCAGCTCACGGAGCGACAGCGCGTCGCCATCCTCTCCGAGCTGCGCGGCATCCCGACGATCGAGATCGCGGACCGGATGGAGACGAACCAGAATGCGCTCTACAAGTTGACGCACGACGCACGCAAGAAGCTCAAGGCCGCGCTGCTCGAGGCGGGCTTCGAGGCCGAGTCGATTCATGAGCTGGCCTCGGAGGTGTCATCATGACGTTCACTCGAGACGACCTCCTCAGGCTCCTGCAGTTGCTCGACATCACTGCGGTCGACGAGATCGATTGCACGGAGTTCCTGCATCGCGCGGCGGGATTCGTCGAGCGCTACGAACCCGGCGGCGCCCACCCGCCCGGCTACGAGGACGTCGTGCAGCATCTGAAGGCCTGCCCCGAGTGCCTGGAGGAGTTCCAGGCCCTGTACGCCGCGCTGCGCGCCGAGGGCTGACGGGCGCGGCGCGGGCGGCTTCGCGAACTCGAGGGGTAAGGGCCTACCGCGCCGCGCGACTCACGACGCGTTCCCCTCGACCACGATCACCGCAAAGGAGCTCACCGTGGAACCCCGCATCCGCCCTCTCGACGACGACCAGGCCCCCGCCACCTCGCGCACCCTGCTCGAACAAACCCGCAAAGCCATCGGCATGGTGCCGAACCTGCATCGCACCCTGGCGCACGCGCCGGCGGCCCTGAAGGCCTACGCCGATGCGGGCAGCGCGCTCTCCTCCGGCCGGCTCCCGGCCAGGCTGCGCGAACAGATCGCGCTGGCCTCCGCCGGCGGCAACGGCTGTGCGTACTGCGCCTCGGCGCACACCATGATCGGCAAGAACCTCGGCCTGGAGGAGGCCGAGCTGACGCGCAACCTCGGCGGCACGTCGTCCGACGCACGCGTCGCAACGCTGCTGCGCTTCGTCCGCGCGCTGATCGACGAACGCGGCGCCGTCACCGACGCCGAGCTCCAGGCCGTACGCGACGCGGGGTTCGACGACGAGGAAATCGTCGAGACCGTGGCCCACGTCGCACTGAACGTGTTCACGAACACGCTCAACGTGCTCGCGCAGACGACGATCGACTTCCCCGTGGTCCAGCTGGCCGGCGCCGCGCGCGGCGCGGCGTAGTGCGGGGGAGGCGCGCCTCCTCCGCGCGTTCCTCGAGTCCGGAGCGAAGGTCGTCCTGAACGGGCGTGATGGCGCTCCTCCCTGCCCCGGACGAGACCGAGCCGCCGCGCGCATGCGCGACGGCTCGGTTCTTCACACTTCAGGACACGAGCGCCACCGGGGCACAGGGACAGGGGTCCCCGGTGGTTGCGACGCGTTCAGGGGGCAATGGTGAACACGACGCCGTCGGACAGGTTGTCGCCGAAGGCCTGGGGTTCGGCGGGGTCGCGCTGGCGCATCTGGGCGCGAACGACCTGGCCGGCTGTCAGCTGGGGATCGGTTCCTCCCTGAACCGTGGAGTTGAAGTTGCGGCGCAGCTGGCGGCAGGCCGTCGTGGTGCACTGCGCGAACGGGTCGACGCAAGCGACCTGCTTGGTCTTCGCGATCGGCGAGCGCACGAACGGCGCCTTGACGCACAGCTTGCCGCCGTGGAAGTTCAGGTTGGACTTCTTGAACGAGTAGATCAGGAAGCCGGCTTCGGTCGCGACCTCGTCGTTCGAACGGATGTTCCAGGCGGTCGTGTCCGAGACGGACGCCGTCCCGCCATCCGTGCTCAGGAACGGGATGCAACCGTTCGAGCCCGTCTTGCCGGTGCAGTAGAACGCGGGCGGAGGAATGGTCTGACACGATCCCGCGGAGTCGAGCTGCATGAAGTAGCTCGCCCACGCATTGGCCGGCCAGCCTCCGAAGAAGAAGCAGCCGGTTCCGGTTCCGGCCGCGGTGCAGACGAGGCTCGTGTTGATCGTGCCCGCCGGGCCTACCGGGTCACCGTTGACGTTCTGCCAGAACCCGTCCGTGTCGCCTTGGCCGGTGCCGCACGCACCCGTGATGGGGTCGGTACCGCAGGCGATGTTGTACGTGCAGGCACCGAAGATCCCGCGAAGCGGCTCGCCCGCCACGATCGGACCGCCGGGCATGCCGACGATCGTCGAGGGGTTGTTGTGCTCGAAGCTCCAGTTGAAGTTGTCCGAGCCGCTGCCGGGCGTACCGTCGCCCTCGGAGAGCAGACAGAACTCGGCGCCTCCGGAGAGGTCGATGTTGATGAACCAGCCCGTTCCTCCGCCCGTCGGATCCCCCGGAAGCATGTCCGCCGGGCCCAGCAACAGGCTACCTGCGGCCATCACCGTCGGATCCGGCGGATTGGGAGACGCGAAACCGGCGCAGGCACCGCCCAGCGCGTCGTAGAAGTTCAGCTCGACGTCCACCGTTCCGAACGGTGCGAACGTGATGTGCCCGAAGGTCACCGCGCAGATCAGGTTGTCGTCGGTCGCCCCCGGGATCGCCGAGGCGCTTCCGGGGATTCGGCCGTCGCTCCAGATCTGCTCGCAATCCTCCATGCCGTTGTACGTCACGGTGTTGGAGGCGTTGCCCGTCCACAGACAGCTGTTGTCGTAGACGCGGATCTTCTGCGGCCCTTCGGTTCGGTCGGGAATCGCCCGGCCCGGGCTTCGAGTCCACTTGCCGGTCATCAAGTGGTAGGTCCCGCCGAACTTCGGAGTGCCCTGATGAACGGACCAGTTCAGGGGCGAGGACTCTTGTGCGAACGCTCCCGCGGACAGAGCCGCGAGTAACGTCGCCGTCAAACTACTGCGTAGCATTCCGCTACCTCCTAGGGTGGAAGTGCTGCGCGAGTCGAGAACCGAGTCGAACGTATCCCCACTCCGCGGATACCGCCAGCTCTCTCATCAGGGTGAGGGCTCGTCGTCGGCCGTGTCGTTTCAGGGACTCCGAGCTTCAAGAGCGCAGGGCTGCCGCGCACCTGGCGCGACAGCCCTGTTCCGGACCGACTTCGCGGGAACACGAAGCCCGTGCCGTCCGTCTTCAGCCTAGGGGGCGATCGTGAACTCGACCGCGTCCGACAGGCCGTCGTTGAAGCCGTCGCCGAGGTTCGGGTCGCGGTAGGAGAACTGCGCGTTCACCTGCTGGCCGACCGTCAGTGCCGGGTCGTTGCCGCTCTGGATGCGGGCGTTGAAGTTGCGGTTCAGGATGCCCGAGCACGGCGGCGTGCCCGCGCTGCCCGCGCTCTTCGGCGGGAGCCAGCGCTTCAGGGGTGACTTCACGCACAGCTTGGCGCCGTGGTAGTTCAGGTTCAGGCGACCGTTGACGCCGTAGATGATGAACCCGGACTCGTTCGGCAGCACGTCGTGGGCTCGGAGCGCGAAAGGCGACGACGAGGTGACGCTGGCCGTGCCGGACGCGCTCACGAAGGGCACGCAGCCCAGCGAGTTGGTCTTGCCGACGCAGTACGTCGTCGGCGCGTCGCCCTGCACCGGACGCACGACCAGGGCGTAGTCGACGTCCATCGCGGGCGTCTCGACGTGGCCGTCCTCGTTGATCTCGTCGGCGAAGACCTCGACGGTCCACATGCCGGACTGCGGGTTCTGAACGAACACGTTCTCGGTCGTGTCCACGGTGTTGGCGACGCCGTCGGGCGTGGACCACGGCCCCGCGGCCAGGCCGTTGTTGCCCCAGTACACCATGCCGCCGGGCGACGTCACGCGCAGGCTCAGGTCGTTCACGCGGTGCTGCGCCTGGACGGCGGGGTTGCCGGCCGGGTCCGCATACACCAGCGTCGCCTTGAACTCCGCCTCGCCCGCGGGGACGAAGACGTCGTAGCTCGTGCTCTGCAGGACCTGCAGCACGTCCGTCTCGTCGACGATGAAGAAGCTGTCGCGCGCGTCGTAGAGGTTCTGCACGTTGGCGCGGCCCCAGCCCTGGCGCGTGCGGCGCAGGTCGTGGTTCGTGCCGAAGAACAGCCACTGCTGCGCCGTGTTGACCAGCATCGCCTTCGACGTGGTCATGTGCGGCGCGCTGTCGAATACCGACGCGCCGGTCGGGTTGCCGAAGACGCCGTTGTGCCACATCTCGAAGAAGATGCCCGAGATGCCGGCCGTAATCGGGGTGGCGCCGCTCGTGCCGCCGAACGACGTGGTGTAGCTGCTGCCGCAGCACGTCGCCGTGAAGGTGCTGTCGTAGTAGTGCGCGAGATCGGGCTTCAGGCGGCCGTCCGCGGCCGGCCCGGTGCTGGCCGAGCTCGAGCCGCAGTTCCAGCAGTCGTCGGCGTCGGTCGTGTTGTCGTTGTGGCGGATTCCGCCGCACGAGATGATGTTCTTGGCCCAGGCCTGCGGCCGCGACGCGGTCGAGCCGGTGTTGCTCTGCGACTGGAAGTGGACGATGTCGAAGTCGAACAGCGCCGTGTCCGTGTCGGCCGAGATCGTCGAGTAAGTCGAGATCTGCGGGCTACCGACCGACGACGACTGGAACACCGCGAGCCACGGGAACTGGACCAGCTCGCCCG
>CAYGPA010000028.1:0-21909 GCA_964351535.1 uncultured Planctomycetaceae bacterium | reverse complement strand
CTGGCGCGGCGCGCCGACGAGGCGCAGCTCGAGGCGACGCGCGCGGAGCTTCCGCAGCGGCCGCTCTAGCCCGAACGATTCGCGAGCACGCAGCCGAAACGCCACAACCGGCGGCCTTCGGCCGCCTCTCGGCGCCTGCCGGCACTTTGCGAACACCGGCGTCCTCGACGACCTGACCCGGCGTCTTCGCCGATCCATGCGGTAGGCTGCTGCGGGGCCGGCGCTCGCAAAGCACCAGCAGACACCGAGTTGAGCCGTTTCGATCTACGCGTCGTGAATCGTCCGGGCTAGCCCTCGCAACGTGGCTCAGGAGCTCGGTGTCAGCTCGCGCAGGAACCCGAAGCGCCAGCGCCGCAGGCGCCAGTCCTCGTCGAAGAAGAGCACCAGGCCGTGTGCGTTGCCCGCCGCGTCCGCGTACTGGAAGCTGGCCGAGGGCGCGTCCGAGATCGGCAGGCTGACGCGCATGCCCAGGTCGCGCTGCCGCTGCCAGCCGTAGGCGATCGCGTGCGAGCCGCGCGTGTCCTCCCACACGAAGAGCGGCGCGCCGAAGAGCGCGAGGCAGTCGGCCAGCTCGGCGTCCTCCGGAAGTCGTTCGAGTTGCTCGGGGCGGATCGCGGTCTCGGAGATCTGCCGCGTCCAGTTGGCGCTCACGCAGGCGCTTCCCACGACGCAGAGGAGCGCGAGCAGCCCGGGCAGCGCGCGTGAAGGCCTCACTCCTCGTCCCGACCCGAGTCGCCGTCTTCGAGGTCCTGGTAAGGCATCGCGTACGACGCCGTGTCCGCCTCGATCGTGGTTCCGACGTGCGTGAGCACGTCGTTCGCGTCGAAGAAGACCCACACGCGATCCGAACGGCGGTCTTCGTTGATCATGGTGAAGAGGATCACGCTGAAGCCGGCGCGCTTGCCGCGCGTGTGCAGGAACTGGTAGGCCGAGCGCTCGTGCAGCTCGACCACCTGCACCGGGGCTCCCAGGAGGTCGACCACCTCCTGGGCGGTCGTCTGGCCCGGGACGAGCGCCGCGAGGCGCTCGCGAGGGATCGGGGCGTTCAGAGAATCCCTGGACAGGAAGCAGCTGGACGCGAGGAGCAGGGTCAGAACGGCGGTGAGGGCGCGCATCACGTCTTCCTACGTGAAGCGCGCCCGCCTGTCCAGACGGGCGCGCTCGCCGTCGCCGTCGGCCCCTCCGACTCGATCGCGGCGGGAATCGTCGCGGCAGCCCCTCGACGGGAATCGGGGACCTCTGCTTCAATGGAGGCGGCCGGAGCCTCCCGGGCTCATCTCCGGGCCCATCCGCACTCGCACCTCGACGGCCGCTCCGGCGAGCGGCTGCAACGAACACGATCTCCATGCGCGCGCCCTTCCCGAGCCGTCTGTTCAAGAGCTCCCTCGCCCTCGTCGTCGTCCTGAGTCTCGTCGCCGACTCGGCGCACGCCTGGCGGCTGGTGACCTGGAACCTGCTCAACTACGCGCCCGGGCGCGAGGCGCACTACAAGACGGTGCTGAACGCGCTGCAGCCCGACGTGCTGGTCGTGCAGGAGATGCAGGGCGGGTTCGGGAACGTCGACTTCTTCCTGAACCAGGTCCTCAACGCGCCCGACGGGCCCGGCGGCTACCAGGTCGCGACGTTCACGGACGGGTTCGGCACCGACAACGCGCTCTACTACCGCACGTCGACCGTCGTGTTCGCGGGGAACCAGGACCACACCGATCTGAACACGCCGCTGCGCCAGATCGATCGCTGGTTGATCGGGCCGGCGACTTACACCTCGGCCGCGTCGAAGATGTACGTCTACTCGGGTCACCTCAAGGCCGGGTCGTCGCAGTCGGACATCAACCAGCGCGGTCTCGAGGCCTCGATCGCGCGCAACGACGCGAACCAGTTCGGCCCGGGGACGCGCCTCGTGTACCTCGGCGACTTCAACCTGCAGGGCAGCTTCGAGGCCGCGTGGGCGAACTTCACGGGCAGCCAGCTCGACAACGACGGCCGCGCGGTCGACCCGATCGGCATGCCGGGGTCCTGGAGCAACAACTCCTCCTTCGCGGGGATCCACACGCAGTCGCCGCACAACAACAACTCGGGAGCTCCTCCGGGCGGCATCTCCGGCGGCATGGACGACCGCTTCGACTTCATCCTGATCTCGAACATCCTGAACTCGACCAACGGGCTCTCCTACGTCAGCGGCTCCTACCACGCGTTCGGCAACGACGGTCTGCACTTCAACCAGGACATCAACGACCCGCCGACGATTCCCGAGGGCAGCGCCATGGCCGACGCGCTGCACTCGGCGTCCGACCACCTGCCCGTCGTCGCGGACTTCCGCGTTCCGGCCGTCGTCGATGCGAACACGTCGCTGGCCTACGGCACGGTGATCCAGGGCGCGGCGTCCTCGCTGGACCTGAACGTCACCAACGTGGCGAACGTGGCGCTCTTCGGGGCGGCCGCGAACCTGACGTACAGCCTGGCGGACCCGGCGGGCTTCAACGCGCCGGGTGGAGCGTTCGTCGAGCCCGCGGGCGGCGGGGGCAACGCGCACACGGTCGCGATGCTCACGAACACGGCCGGAGTCAAGCTCGGCACGCTGAACGTCAACTCGAGCGATCCGGACACTCCGTCGTTCCCGGTGATGCTGAGCGGCACGGTGCTGCGCCACGCGGTGCCGTCCCTGTCCGGCTCCTCGCAGGTGCTGACCGTCGCGGCGGACTTCGGCGCCCACGTGCCGGGGCAGTTCGCCGATCAGCAGGTCGACGTGCACGACCTGGGCTTCGACTCGCTGCAGGCGCTGCTGGAGGTCTACGACGCCCAGTTCACGGGGCCGGGCGCCGGCGCGTTCTCGCTCCTGGGGGGCTTCTCGCCGTTCCTCGTCGGCGCGACGCCGACGACGCTCACGGTCGCCTTCGACGATTCGGGCAGTCCCGGGATCTACACCGCGGACCTCGTGCTCTCGACGCGCGACCAGCAGGACCTGGCGGGGGCCGTCGACCTGCCCGATCTGACGGTCCAGCTGACCGCGGACCTTCAGCTCGGCGTCGCCAACGGCGGCGCGCCCGACACGACCAGCGGTCCGGTGCGCTTCGTGACCGTGCGCCATCCCGGCAGCCCCAGCGGCCTGGCCCTGCGCGGCTCCGGCCTGACGCCGGGCGAGCGCGCCCTGGTGCTGTTCGGCAGCGGGCGCAGCACGTTCCGCATTCCGGGCTGCATGGGGCACCGCAGCGGCCTGACCCAGCCGATCGTGCTGGCCTCGCCGCGAGCGGACGAGGACGGCGCCATCCTGCTGCCGGTGCCGATGCGCATCCTGGCGGGGCCCGAGCCCGTGCAGGTTCAGCTCGTCGATCCGGTGGGCTGCCGCGCGGCCGACCCGATCACGATCTCGCGACCCTGAGTCGCGGAAGTCGGGCCGTCGCGGCTCGACCTCGCGTCGAGGTTCGCCCGATCCGCCGCTCCCGTCACCGGGCGGCGGCGGCCTCGCCGCGGACCGGGCGCAGCCCGAGGAACATGCGGTGCACGCGAGGGTCGTCGGTCAGTTCCGGGTGGAACGTCGCCGCCAGCAGGCCGGGTGCGCGGACCAGCACGGGGTCGTCGCCGCAGCGGGCGAGGACCTCGACCGCGGGGCCGCAGGCGACGATGCGCGGCGCGCGGATGAACACGGCCTCGACCGGCGGCGAGCCCAGCGCCGCGACGGGCAGCGCGGCCGCGAACGAGTCGGCCTGCCGGCCGTAGGCGTTGCGCCGGACGCTCGCGTCGAGGAGTCCGAGGCGTCGGGGCGGCCCGTCCTCCTCGTCGCGTCCGAGCAGGATCGCCCCCGCGCACGTGCCGAAGAGGGCCAGGCGGCCGGCACGGAAGCGCTCGACCAGCGGCTCGCGCAGCTCGAAGAGGTCCAGCAAGTGCGCGAGCGTGGTCGACTCGCCTCCCGGCAGGACGAGGTGTGTCAGCCCGTCGAGGTCGGCCGGCGCGCGCACCTCGCGCGGTGCGGCACCCGCGGCGCGCAGGGCCGCGACGTGGGGGAGCGCGTCGCCCTGCAGCGCCAGGACGCCGACCGCGAGGTCGCTCACCAGCCGCGCCCCGCCAGGCGCTCGCCGGGCTCGAGCTGCGAGGCGGCCGCTCCGCGCATCGGCGCGCCGGTCTCCGCGCAGGCCTCGGCGACGATCGCGGCGTCGGCGTGGCGCGCCGTGGCCTTCACGATCGCCGCGGCCGTGCGCGCGGGGTCCTCGGACTTGAACACGCCCGAGCCGACGAAGACGGCCTCCGCGCCGAGCTGCATGACCAGCGCGGCGTCGGCCGGACCGGCCACGCCGCCGGCGGCGAAGTTCGGCACGGGCAGGCGGCCCTCCGCCGCGACGCGCAGGACGAGGTCGTAGGGCGCGCCCATCTGCTTGGCGCGCGTCATGAGCTCCTCGCGCGGCGCGACGGAGAGCTCGCGGATCTCGCGCGCGATGCGCCGCAGGTGTCGGACGGCCTCCACGACGTCGCCGGTCCCGGCCTCGCCCTTCGTGCGCAGCATCGCCGCGCCCTCGCCGACGCGCCGCAGCGCCTCGCCCAGGTTCGTCGCGCCGCAGACGAACGGGATCGCGAAGGCTCCCTTGTCGATGTGGTACTCCTCGTCGGCCGGCGTCAGCACCTCGCTCTCGTCGATGAAGTCGACGCCGAGCTCCGCCAGCACGCGCGCCTCGACGAAGTGCCCGATGCGCGCCTTGGCCATCACCGGGATGCTGACGGCGTCGCGGATGCCCACGATGCGCTCGATGGCCGCCATGCGCGCGACGCCGCCCTCGCGGCGGATGTCGGCGGGGACGCGCTCCAGCGCCATCACGGCCGAGGCGCCGGCGTCCTCGGCGATCCTGGCCTCCTCGACGGTGGTCACGTCGAGGATCACGCCGCCCGCGAGCATGCGGGCCAGGCCTACCTTCAGGGTGAACGGGTCCGCGGTCGGGACCGCCGTGCCGTTGGGCTCGAGAGTGGTCGTCATGGGTCTTTCCTCTGCGTAGTAGGGCTCACCAGCCCGTGATGCGTTCCCAGTCGGCGACGACGGCGCCGCGCTCGTCGACCACGTGGAAGCGGTCGAAGGCGCAGGACGTGAGGTTCGCGGTCACCGGCATCACGCGGACGCGGCGGCCGACGGGGAACGTGTGGAAGTCGATGGGGGTCGCCGAGGCGACCAGCCCGTGCTCCTGGGAGATCGCGGCGACGTGCAGGTCGTCGAGCCGTTCGCACCCGGACTCGTCGTAGAGCAGCCCGTGGCACGGCTGCGGGAGGTCGAGATTCGCGGAGGCGCCGCCGGGCAGCGCGAGCGCGCCGGCGTCGATCACCAGGCGGCCGGTCGCCGGAGAGTGGCCGATGACGGTCGCGAGCACGGTCAGCGCGACGTCCTCGGGGTCGATCGTGCCGAGTGCGACCGAGCGCGCGTCGCCGAACAGGTAGGTGCCCGCGCGAAGCTCCGTGACCCCGTCGAGCTCGTCCGGACAGCCGAGCGTCTGCGAGCCGCCCGCACTGCGCACCGCGCAGGGGATCCCGGCGGTCTCGAGTCGTTCGGCGGTCGTGCGCAGGTCGCGGCGCTCCTGCCGCGCGATCGCGAAGAGCTCCTCCCGGTCGCGCGCCCCGTAGACGTGTCCGGCGTAGGTCATGAGACCCCCGAAGACGACGCCCGGAGCTTCGTGGAGACGCCGCGCGAGGACCTCGACCTGGCGGACTTCGAGCGGCAAGCCGCCGCGGTGGTGGCCGCAGTCGAGCTCGAGCAGCACCTCGAGCGCGACCCCGGAAGCGGTCGAGGCCTCGATCAGGGCCTCCACGACTCCCGCGTCGTCGGTCGCGACGCGCAGCCGGACCCCCCGTCGCACGAGGTCGATCGCGGCCGGGATTCGCTGCGGGGGCAACGTCACGGCGAGGAGCAGGTCCGCGAGCCCCTCCGCGGCCAGCTCGCGGGCCTCGCGGATCGTCGACACCGCGTAGGCGCCCGGCCGTTCGTCCGCGCCGTGGGCCAGGGCGGCGACACGGGCCGACTTGGCGATCTTCAGGTGGGGCCGAAGTTCGACGCCCGTGCCCTCCAGGGCCCGCACGGCCCGCCGGCCGTTGCGCAGGACGGCCGCGCGGTCGAGCAGGAGGCTCGGGGTGTCGAGATCGGCGAGCGGCCGACCCAATTGTATCGATTCTTTGGCGTCCAAATTGTTCGTATTATCCCCCGCGCAAGATGCCCGTCGCCCATACAATCCGGCCTTCAACCAGGCCGCAAGCACAATCTTGTCACCATGACAATATGGACTCCCGAGCTGCCCTCCCGTGAAGGGCCCATCTACAAGACCTTGGCCGACCTGCTCGCGCAGGACATCGAGCAGGGGCGCCTGCAGGCCGGGGACCGGTTGCCGACCCATCGCGACCTCGCGCGTCACCTGTCCGTGACCGTCGGCACCGTCACGCGGGCCTACGCCGAGGCCGCGCGCCGCGGGCTGATCGGCGGCGAGGTCGGGCGCGGCACGTTCGTGCGCGGCGACGGGCTCGGCGCCGTGAACCTGCTCGAGCCGCGCGACGACCAGCTGGTCGACCTGCGCCACAACATCCCCGTGTCCGTGGGGCTCGAGGAGGAGTTCGGCCCGCTGCTGGCCGAGGTGGCTTCCAGCGCGGGCCTCGCGGAGCTCCTGAACTACCAGGTGCACGGCGGGGGACCCGAGCACCGCCTGGCGGGGGCCGAGTGGATCGCCCGCAGCGGCTTCTCGGTCGAGCCCGACCGCGTCCTCGTGACCGGGGGCGCGCAGCACGGCATGGCCGTGACCTTCGCGACGCTGACCCAGCCCGGCGACGTGGTGCTGACCGAAGCCCTGACCTATCCGGGCATGAAGGCGCTCGCCAACCTGCTGCACCTGCGGCTCGAGGGGGTCGAGATGGACGCCCACGGGCTGGTGCCGGAGGCCCTCGAGGCCGCCTGCCGGCGCGGCGCGAAGGCGCTCTACTGCATGCCCACGCTGCACAACCCCGCGGGTACGGTGATGCCCGCCGAGCGGCGCGAGCACGTGGCGACCATCGCGCGCGAGTACGGCCTGGCCCTGGTCGAGGACGACAGCTACGGCTTCCTGGTTCCCGACGCCCCCGCACCGCTGGTCTCGCACGCTCCGGAGCTCGGCTACTACGTCACGAGCGCGTCGAAATCGATGACGCCCGGCCTGCGCATCGGCTACCTCGCCGCCCCGCGCGACATGGTCGAGCGGCTCACGTCCAGCCTGTGGGCGATCACCTACATGTCGTCGCCGCTGATGGCCGAGATCGCGGCGCAGGTGATCCAGTCCGGCGGACTCGAACGGCTCGTCGAGCGCAAGCGCGAGGAGGCCGGACGACGCCAGGCCCTGGCGAGGCGCGTGCTCGCGGGCCTGAACTACGATGCCTACCCGAACGCCTTTCACCTCTGGCTGCACTTGCCGGAGCCGTGGCGCGGCAGCGACTTCGTCGAGCAAGCGCGCGCGCGCCGCGTGGCCGTCACGCCGGCGGAGGCCTTCGTCGTCGGTCGCGAGGCCGCGCCGCATGCCGTGCGCGTGTGCCTGGGAGCCGTCGAGGACATGGAGCGACTGGAATCCGGCCTGCAGGAGCTGGCCGAGCTCTTGCGCGGCGCTCCCGAGCCCTGCTGCTCGGTGGTCTGACCGCGCGGCCGCCGCGCCGCGCTCCGCACCTACCGGCTTTCGCGTCGAGCCCCTACGATCGGTGACCCGCGCCCCGCGCGCGGCCTTCCCCCCACGCAACTTCGCACCCCGGAGAGTCACCATGGGCGCTCGGAACTCGAGCAAGACGTCGTTCACCGTTCTCGCACTGGTCGCGTTCCCCTGCGCCTCGCTGGCCTCCTCCGGCGATTCGTCCTGGAGCGTGCCGAGCTCCGATCCGGACGGGCGCGTGACGCGCGTGGACGCCCACGGCCGGCGCGCGGTCGTCATGGGTCCGCGGGTGGTCGAGCGCGATCCGAGCTTCGAGGCCGTCGGTCCCGCGATGTGGACGGGGCTGGGCCCGTTCGGCGGCGACATCGACGACGTCGCGAGCTCCCCGACCAACGCGAACGTCGTGCTGGCGGGCCTGGCGCCGACGTCCGGCGGCGGAGGACTGTTCCGCTCGACCGACGCGGGCGCGACGTGGTCCGAGGTCGCTCAGCTCTCCGGGACGCTGGTGCACGACATCGAGTTCGACTCGGCCGGGACGGCCTACATCGGCACGCTGAACTCCGTGTGGAGGAGCACCGACGACGGCGCGAGCTGGACGCAGAGCAGCCTCGGGATCGGGCTGAACGACGAGGTGCTCGAGGTGACGGTCGACCCGGGTGACGACACGCGCATCTGGATCGGCGTGGCCGACGCGCTCGGGAGCCAGCCGGTCAACGTGCTGCAGTCGATCGACTCGGGGCTCTCGTGGACCGACCGCACGCCGCCGCTCGGCGCGGCGCTGGGCTGCACGGGCATCGCCCTCGACCCGGCCAACTCGAACGAGGTCTACGCCTGCTTCGGCGGCGGCTTCGGCGGAGGGGCGGTGTGGGTCTCGATCGACGGCGGCGCGACGTGGACGGATCGCTCCGCCGGGCTGCCGGGCAATCCGATGACGGACGTGGTCCACGACGGGGCGCGCGTGCTGCTCGGCGGCGGGCAGCTCTTCGGGAGCCAGCTCGTCGGCCTGTATTCGACGTCGAACCTCGGCGTGACCTGGACTCCGCTGCACGACGGCACGTGGCCGCTGCTGATCGTCACCGACGTCGAGGTCGACCCGGCGAACGTCAACACGATCTACGTCGGCTCCGACGGTCAGGGCGTGTACCGCTCCACCGACGGCGGAGCGAGCTGGTCCTTCGGCATCGGCGGAACGGGCAGCCTGGCGGTGCGCGAGGTGCACGTCGACGCCGCGAGCTCGAGCGTCGTCTACACGGGTTCGGGCTCGAACGCGGTGTGGAAGAGCGCCGACGGCGGGACGAGCTTCGGGCCCTCGTCGGTCGGCATCGGCGCGCTGAACGTCGTGGCGATCGCGGCGGACCCGAACGACTCCGACAACCTGGCCGTGGCCTTCGAGGGGCTGAACGACGGCGGCGTGATGCTGTCGGGCGACGGCGGCGTGAACTGGACGCTGCAGAACGTTCCGGCCACGCGTTGGTCCGACGTCAGCTTCGCGCCGGACGGGACGCCCTACGCGATCTCCGACGGCCCGACGACGATCGCTCCGGAGGGCCTCTACCGGCTCGTCGGCGGCTCGTGGACCGGCATCGGGCCCGACCAGGGCACGGCGTTCGAGTCGCGGCTCGGCACGATGCGCTTCAGCGAGAACGATCCCCTGCGGATCCTCGCGGGCGGCTCCGACTTCGGCGTCGCGGGCTTCGAGCCGACCGTGTGGCGCTCGATCGACGGCGGTTCGATCTGGACGAAGACCTACGAGGGCGCGTTCGCGAACGAGAGCGTCACCGACATCGAGATCCGCGAGGACGGGACCGACCTGGTGCTCGTCGCGAGCTACACCGACCTCGGCACGACGCAGGACGGCGGCGCGCTGCGCTCGATCGACGGCGGAGCGTCGTGGGGCGACTCCAGCACGGGCCTCGCCGTCGGAGCCCAGGGAGCCGCGCTGTGCCCGTCGCCGATCGATCCCGACACGTTCTACCTGGCGGACGACGACTTCGGAGCCGGCGGACTGTTCGTGACCAACGACGGCGGCCAGACGTGGAGCGGCACGGGCTACGCGGTGCGCACGCTGCGCGTGGACTGCGACCCGCAGGCGAGCGTGCTGTACGCCGCGCAGCGCAGCGCGCCCTGGGTGCTCGTCTCCGACGACTTCGGCGCGACGTTCGCGCCCTTCGACACCGGCCTGGCCTCGATCGGCACGGTGCGCGACATGGCCTTCGCCGACGACGCGCTGAACTCGCTCTTGCTGGCGACGACGACGGGCGCCTACTCGACCGTGCGCTGCGGCGACGTCGAGACGTACTGCACGGGCAAGACGAACTCGCTGGGCTGCGTGCCGTTCCTGACGACGTCGGGGCTGCCGAGCGCGAGCGATACCAACCCGTTCAGCATCATCGCGAACGACCTGGTGCCGAACGAGCTCGGACTGCTCGTCTACTCCTTCAAGAAGTCGAACCTGAACTTCCACGGTGGAAAGCTCTGCGTGAAGGCGCCCACCGTGCGCTGGTTCCCGAACAAGAGCGCCAAGGTCCTGGGCGCGCCGCCCTGCACGGGACGGATCACGCGCAACTTCAACAACCGCATCCAGAGCGGTGCCGACCCGGCCCTGACCCCCGGCGCGCGCGTCCACGTCCAGTTCCGCCAGCGCGAGCCCAACGACCCCGCGGGCTTCGGCGACGGGCTGACGAACGCCGTGCGCTTCGTCATCTGTCCGTGACGGGGAGCGACCTCGAGGGCTCCGGGCGGGATCAGGCGACTTGCGTCAGGCCCGCGTCGCGTGCGAGCCCTTCGAGGACCGCGTCCGGGCTGATGGCCGTGTCGAGCACGTGGTTCGACGCGTGCACCTTGCCGAAGGGCGCGGCCATGCTGGCCACGCGGTCGGCGATGCGATCGGCGACGAGTTCGCCCTCCTCGGCTCCGGTGTGCGGCAGGACCAAGAGCAGGTGGTTCGCGCCCAGCGAGTAGGCTCCGTCCGAGCGGCGCAGCGAGGTCTGCAGGACCGGCTCGAACTCGCGCATCAGCGCGTCGGGATCGCCGGACTCGGGATGCTCGACCGAGAGCTCGAGGATGGAGACCTCGCCGCCCGTCCGCAGGGCGGCGTGCAGCTCGAGCTCGAGACGGGCCAGGCAGGCCTTGGAGTCCCCGACGCGGCGCGTGCCGCCGCTCAGGACCTGCGCGCGGCTGCCGAGCGGCAGCGGCGAGGCTTCGCGAAACCAGTCGGCGATGCGCTCGATGAGGTCGTTGCAGTCCGGCGTCTCGACGCCCGGCGACGCGACGTGGAACTCCAGCGGCCCGATCGCCTCGCTGGAGGCCTCGGCGATCTTGCTCTGCAGGCGCGTCAGGACGCCCTCGCTCGCGGTGGCGCTCGTTCCCATCAGGACCAGCACGTAGCACCCCGGCCAGTCGAAGTTGTACAGCGTGTCGGTGACGCGCAAGCCCACGCCCACGGTGTCGAGCACGTAGCGGTCGAGCTCCTCGCGTCCCTGCTGGGTCGTGTCGGTCCAGCGCGTGGCCTGGATGGCGATGGCGCTGATCGGAACGTCGTGACGGACGAAGCGCTCGAACTCCGTGTGCAGGCGTTCGTCGAGGTCGTCGCAGGAGCCGAGCCACTGGCGCGGGAACGTGAGGATCTGTCCGGCGACCGAACGGTCCAGCAGCTCGCCGCCGCGGCGCACGCGCGCGAAGCCGGCGGAGGCCCACTCCGCGATGCCGAAGAACGAGCGCGCGGTCTCGCCGTCGACGTGCATGGGCGACTCCAGGCAGAGCATGGCGCGCAGGAAGCCCGACTCGTCGAACAGCGGCGCCACGCAGGCGACGAGGCCGTCCGACTGGCCCGGTTCTGCCGCGAGGCCGATGCCCTGACGCTTCGCGCGGCGCACCAGACGGCTCGCGCCGATGGCCGTGAAACGATCGCCGGGATCCTCGCCGGCGGAGTAGGCCGCCAGCTCCATCGAGCCGTCCTCGCGCACGTTCAGGATGCTGGCGGGCATGCCGCAGCGCTCCTCGGTGAGCTTCACGGCGAGCTGGAACAGGTCCTCGCTGCCGGCCCGCTCGACCGCGGTGTCCGCGGGCGGGTGGAATCTCGACGAGGGTCGGGGCGGCGGCTCGTCGGGGCCCGGCTCGCGCTCGGCGCGCAGGCGCATCAAGGCGCTCTCGGTCTCGCCCAGGCGATTCTTCAGGGCGCGGTTCTCGCGCACGAGCACGTCGCGCGCCAGGCCCACGCAGTAGGCGACGGCATAGAAGAGCGCCGGCTCGCGCAGCGCTCCGAGCAACCCGGAGGGCTGCAGGCCCTCGGCCACGGACGGGTGGCGCCCCAGGTAGAAGACGGCAGCCACCGTCGCGCTGAGCACACCCGCCGACGTGCCGCGGGCGGCGGCCAGTGGGAGCACGAACAGCCAGTACGGATGCGGGTGCAGGTCGTGGCCACCCGCGCGTCCCGCCAGCGCCCACTCGACGACCATGGCGACGGCTGCCAGCACCCCCAGCTCGAGCGAGAAGCGGCGCGCGTCGAGCTGCGGCGAAGGGTCGTGGCCGTCCGCGGGAGGATCGAAGGAGATCGGGGGCATGGGGCGTCCGAGGGAAAAGCTGTGCTCCCTTCGGACGCCGCCCGGTCCGACCTGAATGCTCTCGCGGAAACCTCTACGGGCCGCACGGAAAGAACTTCCGCAGCCCTGGCGAGGGACGGGCTAGACCGCGTCGATTTTCTTCTGCAGCTCGCCCTTCTCGTACATCTCCAACATGATGTCGCTGCCGCCGATCAGCTCGCCTTTGATGAAGAGCTGCGGCGTCGTCGGCCACTTGCTGAAGTTCACCAGCGCCGGGCGGATGTTGGCGTCGTCGAAGATGTTGACGACGTGGAAGGGCTTGCCCGTCTGGTTCAGGATCTCGATCGCGCGGGCGGAGAACCCGCACATCGGCTGCTCCTTGGTGCCCTTCGCGAACAGGGTCAACGGGTGGCTCTCAACGGTTTCTTTGATCGTGTTCTCGTCCCACATGGTCGTGTCCTTCAGGGGGTGCGCGTCTTGATCTGGAGGGCGTGAATGGCCGCCGTCAGGTGTTCGCCGCAGGCTTCGTGCACCAGCTTGTGCTGCTGGATCAGCGAGAGGCCTTCGAACTGACCGGACGTGACGTCGACGCCGAAGTGGTCCGACGTTCCCGTCAGGTCCCAGACCTCGACCTTGCCGTCGGAGAAGCGCTCCTCGAGGAGTCGCTTGAGCTCTTCGACCGTCATCAACATGAAAAGGGCCTCGCTGGGTGCTCCGGTCTCGCGGAGCGGCTTGCGTTCGAGGTCGGCAGCGTCGTCCGCCCTCGGGGGCCGAACCTTTTAGCCGAACCTTACGTGAGCTGCAAGGCGAGGGGCCGCATTCCGCCGATCGCTCGTCGCGAGCTCGTGAACGGACCGGGTCGCGGGGGGGCTCCGTTCGGGCTCAACCGCCGCGGGTGTGCATCTCGAGGTGGGGGTCCTCGCGCAGCCGCGGGACGTCCACGAGGGGCTCCCGCGCGACCTCCTCGAGTCGATCCATGGCGCCGCGGTCGTCCCGGCCGGTCCAGACGCGGCGGATGGCCGCGGTCAGCTCGGTGCGATCGGCTCCGCCGCGCAGCAGGCGCCGCAGGTCGGTTCCGATGCGCGCGTAGAGGCAGAGATACCACATGCCGTCGCCGGTCAGGCGGCTGCGGTCGCAGGCTCCGCAGAAGGGCTCGGTGGTCGAGGAGATGATCCCGAACTCGAGTCCGTCGGGCAGCACGAAGCGATCGGCCGGAGCGGCCGGGTCCTGGTCGGCGGCGGGCTGCACGGCGCCGTAGGTCGCGGCGATGCGCTCGATCATGTCGGCGCGCGACACGACGGCGTCGGGGGACCAGTGCGTCGCGCCGCCGACGTCCATGTACTCGATGAAGCGCACCTCGGCGCCGGCGCGCCGGCCGTACTCGAGCAGGTCCGCGAGCTCGTCGTCGTTGACGCCCCGCATCACGACCGAGTCGATCTTCGTGCCCGCGAAACCCGCCGCTCGCGCGGCTTCGATGCCGGCCAGCGTGTCGTCGAGACGGTCGCGGCGCGTCAGCTCCAGGAAGCGGTCCGCGCGCAGCGTGTCGAGGCTGACCGTCAGCCGGTGCAGTCCCGCGCGGCGCAGGGGAGCGGCCTGGTCGACGAGCAGCAACCCATTGGTCGTCAGCGCGAAGTCGCGCACGGCCGGCTTGGCCGCGAGCAGCGCGACGAGCACGTCCAGGTCGCGCCGCAGCAGCGGCTCGCCCCCGGTGAGGCGCAGGCGCTCCACGCCGCAGTCGAGGAAGGCGTCCACCAGGAGCGACATCTCCTCGAACGTCAGCAGGTCGCTGCGCGGCAGCCACGCGTACTCCTCCTCCGGCATGCAGTACGCGCAGCGCAGGTTGCAGCGGTCGGTGACCGACAGCCGCAGGCTGCGCAGCGGCCTGCCGTGTCGATCCTTCCCGTGCCAATCGCTTCCGTGCCGATCCGTGGGCCTCATCGCACCCCTCAGCATAGGACCGGAGTTCGACGTTCGCGCCCCGGGGACGCTGGAATTACCATGGGGCCATGTCCACCCACACCTCGCTAGCCGCTTCGTTCGCGGCTCTCGCTCTCGTCGCCGCCCCCGCCTCGGCCCAGGACTCGACGTCCGGGGTTCGGGACCTCTTCCACCTCGAGTCCGGGGGCTGCGAGAGCATGTTCCTCGACCCGAAGGACGCCGGTCTGCACGAGGCGCTGCACCTGCTGGAGGACCGCCTCGGCGAGCTGCCGGCCGAGATCGGCGAGAGCTGGTCCCCCGACGTGATGAAGCTGCCGCTGCGGCTGCTCTACGGACCCGCCTCGCTGCGCGTCGCACTGGACGGCGACGCCTACTCGACGGGCCGCTTCCCCTTCCGCGCTCAGCTCGAGCTGCGCGAGGAGTCGCCCGAGGCCGCCGAGGCGCTGACGATGCGCGCGACGGACTTCCTGATGACGACCGCGCCGAACTTGCGCAAGGACATCGACGCCAGCGGGTTCTACCGGTTCAACACCGGACCGACGGACGTGATGTACGGGGTGATGGAGTCGAGCTACGTCGTGTCGGTCGGCGCGCCGCGTCCGACGACCTCGTGGGGACCGAGTCAGCTGCCCGCCGGCGTGACCACGGCGATGCGCATGCATCTCGACCTCGGCCGCGTCGTCGACCTCGTCGCCCCGCGGATGCAGCAGGGCGGCGTCCCGTTCGACATGCGCCAGATGTTCGGCATCGGCGACGCGACGGTCGACTGGGAGTTCGGCGTCGGCGCCGACCGCACACTCGGCGTCTCGCGCACGACGGGCTACGGCACGATGCTGAACGAGACCAGCGGCATGCCCGAGCACATGGTGAACGCCGCCGGCCTGCGCGCGATCCCCGCGGATGCGGTCTGGGCCGCGCTGGGAGTGACGAACTTCGAGGGCACGCTCGACCTGATCGTCGAGAAGATGCTGCTGGCCGCCGGGCCCAACGATCCGTTCAACGGCCAGGATCCGCTCGACGCGATCAACGGCTTCATCGGCCTGCACCTGCGCGAGGACCTCGTGGCGCACCTCGGCGCCCAGTGGGGCATGTACTTCTCCGAGTCGACGGGTGGAGGCGGCATGGCGTCGCTCGTCGCGTTCGTCGAGCTGGCCGACGCGGAGGGCCTGACGGCCGGCCTCGAGCGCGTCGAGGAGTTGCTCGACTCGGTCGGCAGCATGCAGGCCAAGGGCTACGTGCGCGTCGAGCGCCGCGACCTGGCCGGCCAGGACATGTGGGCGCTCTCGTTCCCCAGCATCCCGGTCCCGATCGAGTTCTCGATGGGGATCGCGGGCGGACACCTGGTCCTCGGCATCACGCCGCAGGCGGCGCTCGCGGGCATGCATCAGCTGAGCCAGGGCGGTCCGAGCCTGCTCGACGACCCCGACTTCCGGCAGTACGTGCCCGAGCTGCGCGGGGACGAGCTCGGCCTCTCGTTCCTCGACACGGGCGAGCTGCTGAGCGACGGCTACGGCTGGGCGACGCTGGCGGCGTCGGCGCTGTCCAACGGCGTGCGCTCGCGGCGCGACGAGGGTCGTCAGCCGGGCCTCGTGCTGCCGCCGTTCCACGAGCTCGCGCGCGGCGTGCGCCCGACGGTGGCCGTGGCGCGCCTCGACGGGGAAGACCTCGTCTCCACCGCGGAGATGGACCGCTCGATGCTGGTCAACTTCGTGGCGGGCATGGGCTGGCTCGAGCGCCTGCCCGTCGCCGAGCTCGTCGCGTGCCTCGGCGTCGTGGGAATCATGGAAGAGTCCGGCGCCCTGAACCAGATGGGCAACACGGGCGGCTTCGGCCGCTGAATCATGGCCGCCGCGTCGAAGCAGCGCGGACGCACGCGCTGGAAGCTGATCGCCGTCGTGCTGGTGCTGCCGCTGCTCGCAGAGGCGGGGTTGCGCGTGCGCTACGCGAGCGACGGCTCCGCGCCGCCGCACCCCGACCGCTCCGTCGAGGACGAGTGGCAGTGGGCCGTCGGCCACCTGGCCCAGGGGCGAGCGGAGCTCGAGGGCGGTGCGATCTACGACCCCGACCTCGGCTGGACGACCCGGCCCGGCCTCGACGAGGACGGCACGCACTCGACGGCGCGCGGACTGCGCGGGACCCGCGAGGTGCCGCACGAGCGCACCCCCGGCGTGCCGCGCATCCTGTTCGTCGGCGACAGCTACACGTTCGGCTTCAACGCCGACGACGAGCACGTGTTCTCGCGCGTGCTCGAGCGCGACCTGCTGCCGGGCTGGGAGGCCCCGAACCTCGGCGTCTCGGGTCACGGGCCCGACCAGATCCTGCTGCGCTACGAGCGCGACGGAGTTGCGTACTCGCCGGACGTGGTCGTCTTCGGGCTCTACGTACGCGGCTACTTTCGCAACTCGAAGAGCTTCCGCGGCTACGCCAAGCCCTGGTTCGAGCTGCAGGAGGGAGAGCTCGTGCTGAAGGGCACGCCGGTCGTGGCGCCGGCCGAGCTGTACGACGACTACGTCACGGGCCGCCGCCGCATCGGCGGCTGGCGCTACAGCTACCTCCTGGGCTCGATCGGCTCGAACGTCGCGCAGGCGATGGAGCGCGACTCGGTCGATCCGGAGAGCGAGGACTGGCGGGTCATGCGCGCGATCCTCGCGCGCTTCCGCGACCGCGCGCGCGCCGCGGGTTCGCGACCGATCCTGATGATCTTCCCGCATCGCGCGGAGAAGCACGCGGGCTCGGTCTACGAGCAGATCGAGCAGCTGACGGTCGCCACGGCGAGCGAGCTCGGGCTCGCGTGCCTGGAGCTGTCGGAGGGCTTCGAAGCTGCGCTGGAGCGCGAGCCCGAGCCTCCGATGACCCGGCCGCGCGAGATCGGCGGACACCTCTCCGACCGCGGGAACCGCGTGGTCGCGGAGCAGATCGCCGCCTTCCTGCGCGAGCGCGGCTGGATCGACGCGCAGGGGCACCCGACCGAGCAGCTCGCGCCCGTGGCGCAGGACTGACCGGCCGACGAAGCCGACCTCGCGCTCGTCGCGGTCGCGTTCGCCGCTGGATTTCTGGTTTGGACGGCCCGCGGGCCGGGCGTAGGCTGACGCCGCGATGACCCAAGTGCGACCGGCTGCCTATTCGGAGACGAGCCCGCTGCTGTGGCTGCTCTTCCCGCCCGTCATCCTCTTCGTGCAGTTCGGCGCGAAGCTCGTGGGCGAGGACTTCTACCTGAAGTTCATCGACTCGGAGCTGGGGCTCGTCGAGGCCCTGACGCCGCTCTTCCTCTTGCTCGCGTCGTTCTTCGCCGCGCGCACCGCGTGGAAGCGCCGCGACTTCCCGATCCTGGCGCTCAAGCCCTGGCTCTACCTGTTCGCCCTGGGCGCCTTCGTGTTCGCCGGCGAGGAGCTCAGCTGGGGCCAGCACTACTTCCGCTGGGAGACGCCCGAGGCCTGGACCGAGATCAACCCGCGCGGCGAGACCAGCATCCACAACGCCTCGCCGCTGTTCGACAACATCCCGCGCCTCGTGCTCACGGCGGCGGCGATCCTGGGCGGCATCCTGTTCCCGCTGCTCAACTGGAAGCGCGACCGCGCCGGCAAGCCGCGCGGCGCCCTGGGCTTCTGGCTGCTGCCGACGTACGTCTGCCTGCCGACGTGCATCCTGGCGGTCGTGATCACGCTGCCGAAGAAGCTCTACGAGAACTACATGGACGCCGAGCTGCCGCGCATCCTCGCCATCAGCCCGGGAGAGACGAAGGAGTACTTCTTCGCGCTCTTCTTCCTGGTCTACGTCGCCTCGCTGCGGCGCCGCCTGGCGCAGTGGGACGTGACGCGCTGACGCCCGCCCGGGCCCTCAGAGGCCCGTTGCGAAGAACGCGAACAGCAGCAGCAGGCCGGCGAGGAACCCGCCGGCGACGATGACGAACGCGAAGGTCAGCACGCGTCGGTCCTCCGGGTCCATGCCGGCGAGCGGACCCGTGTCGCGCGGCGGGCCCGGCTCTCGGGGTGTCGTCATGGTCTGCGCTCAGTTCAGGTAGAGCACGAAGAACAGCACGAGCCAGAGGCAGCCCATGAAGTGCCAGTAGATGCCCGCGAACTCGACCAGCGTCCGTCGTGCCGGACGCGCGGACGCGGCGGTCGCGCGCAGCAGCGCCGCGGTCAGGAACACCAGGCCTCCGACGACGTGCAGGGCGTGCAGGCCGGTCAGGGAGTAGAACAGCGTTCCGTAGGCGTTGGAATCCGTCGTCAGCCCGCGGTCGAGCAGGTCGCGCCAGAGCCAGGACTGCACCAGCAGGAACGCGAGGCCGAGCGCGAGCGCGAGCGCGACCGAGCGCCGCACGGCGGCCGGCCGCCCGCGGCGACGCTCCCGCGGCGCGCGCCAGAGCGCGAGGCTGCTGGCCGCCAGCACGAGCGTGCTGATCCACAGACCGTCCGGCGCGCGCGGCGAGCCGGGCGGCGGCCACACCTCCGCGGAGCGACGCAGGAACAGGTAGGCGCCGAGGAACGCGATGAAGAGCGTCGAGATCGAGATGAGCAGGAAGGCGAACCCGATCTCCGCACTGCCCTCGGGCGGCCCGTTCGGGCGCGCCCCGCCGTCGCCACCGCCGCCTCCTCCACCCCCGAAGTCCCGAGGAGGCTGCGGCGGGCCTCCGCCTCCGGCGCGCGGGCGGTGCGGCTCTTCCCGCTCGCGCTCCTCGCGCGGTGGGTCGAGGACCGCGGTTCCCGCACCGGACTCGAAGAGGCCCAGGGACTCCATCCGCCGCATTGTCGCCCCAGTTCGCCGGCCTGAGAAGCCGCGCAGCGGCGCTTTTCCCCGGAGGCGCCCCGCACGCCCTTCGACGGGCGACGCCCGCGGCGGATCTTCGACGCACCGGCGCGGCTACACGGTGCGGCGCGCGGCGTGGCTCGTCTAGTCGATCAGGCGCGAGTTCCAGGTGCGCCGCGCGATGCGCCAGACGCCGTCGACGTCCTTGCGCAGCAGCGTGAAATCGCTGCGCGAGACCGGCACGACGTCGCCGGCTTCCGCGTCGACCAGGTGACCGGTCACGTGTCCGCGCTCGAAGGCCCAGCCGGAGAATACGATGCGCTCGTCCACCGTCCTGCGGATCCTCGGTCGATAGCGCAGGAAGTGCACGCGGTAGAACTCGCGCACCGCGACGCGTCCGGCGCGCGGTTCGGAACCCGGTGCCGCGAGCACGGCGTCCTCGGCGAACAGCCTGGTGAGCGCGCCCAGGTCCGCGTCCCGCTCCGCCTCGATCATCTCGTCGGTGACGGCCTGCACGGCGTTCCACTGGCGCAGCACGTCGCCGTCCGGCGGCGTCGGCGCGGTTTCCTCCTGGAACGGCAGCGCCGTCGGATCTTCGTTCGGTTCCTCGTCGCGGAAGGGGGCCTGGGCACAGGCGGCGAGCAGCAGCAGGTAGGCGAGGAGCGTGTTGCGGCGGGTCATGGTGCGACGAGTGTACTTCTGCGCTCGACGGCGGCCGATCGGGAAGTTCTTTCCGCTCCGCGGCCCAGCCCGCGGGATCCGGGAGCAGTCCGAGCGATCGGGAACGCGTTCTCACTCCGGCAAGTGTCAAGGTCGAACCGCGCAGAGTCGAAAAGCCTGTTGCGTCGCTCCCTACCCATTAGATGCAGCTTATGTCTTCCTCTTCCCCCAAGGTCCTGCTCGCGCAAGGTGACACCCAGGCACGCCGGGAACTCCTTGCGATCCTCGAGCAGGCGGGCTTCTGCGTCTCGCCCGCCGCGGACCGCGAAGCGGGCCTGGCTGCGCTGCGGAACGGGGAGTCTCCGGACCTCGTGCTCCTCGACTCCGAGCTGCCCGGCGGCGACACGCTGGACACGTGCCGTGCCCTGCGGCACGGCGCGGGCGCCAGCACGCCGATCGTGCTGCTGATGGGCGCGGACGACTTCGACACGGTCGACTCCGCCGCCGCGGCGGGGGTCAACGAGTTCCTGGAGCAGCGGTCGCACCCCGCGCTGCTGCAGCACCGCCTGCGCGCTCTGCTCGCGCGAGCGGAGCCGAAGACCTCTCCGACCGTCGAGCTGTCCGAGTCCATGGAGGCCACGGGCGAGTCCAGCGGCCCGCGGATGATGGAGCGAGGCGAGTTCGTGGAGCAGCTCAACCTCCAGCTCGAGGAGGCGCGAAACGACAACGCCCCGGTCGTCGTGATGTCCGTCGCGGCCGGACTGGACGGTTCGTCGTCGGACCTCGCCGGGCTCCTGCCGGAGCGCGCCGAGCTCTTCTCCCAGGCCATGACGGTGCGGCTGCGCAACGCCGTGGCCGACTTCGAGCTCGTTCCTCCGCCCAACATGCAGCCCGGTTCGGTGCTCATCGGTCGGATGAAGAGCGCCAAGTTCGCCCTCGTCGTACCCGGCCTCGAGCGCGTGGAAGAGGCGGTGCGCCTCGCCCAGGCCATCCAGGAGAGCTGCACTCGTCCGCTCATGCTGAACGGCGCCGAGTCGGTGGCCACGATCAGCATCGGCCTGTCGGTGACTCCGCGCGACGGCACCCAGGTCGACGAGCTCCTGAAGCGCGCGGACATCGCGGCGTACTGCTCGCTGCGGCAGGGCTCGAAGCACGTTCAGTTCTACACCGCGGCCATGGATCGCTGGGCCTTCGAGCGCCTGACGCTCGAGCACAGCATCCGCCAGGCCGTGGATCGCGGCGAGTTCGTCGTCTACTACCAGCCGCGCATCGACCTCCGAACGGAACGCATCGTCGGCGTCGAGGCGCTCGTGCGCTGGGAGCATCCCCAGCTCGGCCTCGTTCCGCCGGACCAGTTCATCCCGCTCGCGGAGTCGACCGGGCTCATCGTTCCGATCGGCGAGTGGGTGCTGCGCACCGCGTGCGAGCAGAACGTGCGCTGGCGGGAGGCCGGATTCCCCGACTTCCGCGTGGCCGTCAACCTCTCGTCCGTCCAGTTCCAGCGTCCCGGGCTGCTGGAGAGCGTTCGCAGCATCCTGGCGGACACCGGGCTGGACCCGCGGGGTCTCGAGCTCGAGCTGACCGAGAGCATGCTGATGCAGGACGCTCAGCAGACCGTCGAGACGCTGAAGCAGCTCAAGAACCTGGGCATCAGCCTCTCGATCGACTACTTCGGGACGGGCTACTCGTCGCTCAGCTACCTGCGCCGCTTTCCGATCGACGCCCTGAAGGTGGACAAGTCGTTCATCCGCGAAGTGACGAGCAATCCCGACGACTCGGCGATCGTCACGTCGATCATCCTGATGGGACACAGCCTCAAATTGAAGGTCGTCGCCGAGGGCGTCGAGACGAAGAGCCAGCTCACGTTCCTCAAGGTCCTGCAGTGCGACGAAGTTCAGGGCTTCCTGTTCAGTCGTCCGGTGCCGGCCGACCAGCTCGAAGAGCTGCTGCGCGCCTGAGCAGGACGCCCGCCCGACCGGCGACGCACCGGAGGATCGGATAAGCTGGCGCCCCGTGGCGTCGTCGCTCGCAATCCTCGCCGGCCTCCTGGGCGGCGCGCTGCTCCTCGGGGCGGTCGAACTCGGTGGACGCCGACTGGGCGCGCGGACGCAGCCGTGGTGGGCGTTCCTCCCGGCGCGCGCGATGCTCTTCGTCAGCGGGTGGGCCCTCGGCGCGGCCTGCATGGTCGCCGGAGCGGGCTCGTACGCGGACACGACGTCGCTGCGGCGCGTGACGATCCTCGCGCTGGTCGGAGCGCTGCCGCTCGCCACCGGCAACCTCGCCGGAGCCGGCGTGTGTCTCGTCGCGCGCCGCGTGCGCAGCGCGGTCCTGCCCGGACTCGCGGTGGCGGCCTACGCCCTCACGGTGTTCGTCATGACCACCCTGGGCGTCGA
>CAYGPA010000027.1:0-22166 GCA_964351535.1 uncultured Planctomycetaceae bacterium | reverse complement strand
GCGCGCGCCGGATCGACGGGCGCGCTCGTCGGCTGCGCGGCCGCGGCGACCGGCGCCGCGTCGCGCACGCGTTCGTCGCCGAGGACCGAGCTCGCCACCAGCCAGACGACGACGGCCAGCCCCAGCGTGGCGATCGCGACGCGCGACCGGCTCACGACTCGCCCTCGCGGCCGCTGCGTCCTGGAGACAGGAACCCGGGAGCCATGCCGCCAGGATAGTCGGTCGCGGCACGCCGTGGCCCTTCCTCGCGGGAAGCAGCGCTATCCTCTCCCCGATGATCCTCTCCCTGCCGTGGCTCCTCACCGGCGCGCTCGCCGCGACCTCGCTCCAGGACTCGCGACCCGCCGAACTGCATCCGTGGGTCGAGTACGCCGGACGCGGCGAGGACGCGGCGCACGTCGTGCTGATCTCCGGGGACGAGGAGTACCGCTCCGAGGAAGCGCTCCCGATGCTCGGTCGGTTGCTCGCGGAGCGGCACGGCTTCCGCTGCACGGTGCTGTTCGCGATCGACCGCGAGACGGGCGCGATCGATCCGGAGGAGCAGACGCACATCCCCGGCATGCAGCGCGTCGACGACGCGGACCTCGTGGTGCTGTTCGTGCGCTTCCGCGAGCTGCCCGACGACGACATGCGGCACCTCGTGGACCACGTCGAGGCGGGCAAGCCCTTGATCGGCATTCGCACGGCGACGCACGCCTTCGCGTACTCGCGCGACACGGACAGCCCCTACGCGCGCTGGGACTGGCGGAGCCAGGCGTGGCCGGGCGGCTTCGGGCGGCAGGTGCTGGGCGAGACCTGGGTCGCGCACCACGGCGCGCACGGTTCCGAGAGCACGCGCGGAGTTCCCGCGGCGCCGGAGCATCCGATCCTGCGCGGCGTCGAGGACGTGTGGGGCCCGACCGACGTCTACGCGATCCGCGCGCTGCCCGACGACGCCGTCGTGCTGCTCGAGGGCAGCGTGCGCGCGGGCATGACGCCGGACGCTCCCGCGGTGGAGGGGGCGAAGAACGACCCGCGCATGCCGATTGCCTGGTGTCGCGAAGCGGACCCCGCGGCGCGGCGCGGGCGCGTGGTGTGCTCGACGATCGGCGCGGCCGGCGACCTGGAGAGCGAGGATCTGCGCCGATTCTTCGTCAACTCCGCGCACTGGTGCCTGGGGCGCGAGGACGAGATCGCGGCCGACGCGGACGTGCGCGTCGTCGGGGACTACGACCCCTCGCCGTTCGGGTTCGGCGACTACGTGCGCGGCCGCCGGCCGGCGGACCACGCCGACTGAGCCCGGTCCGGGGAGCGGCCCACGGGTCGGAAATCGCGCGCCAAACCCGTCAAGACGCTCAGGAATCGCATTCTCGGGGAGCTTTCTCGCCAAACCTGGCCTAGGCTCCCCCGGCGGGTCGGAAAGGCCCTGGCGCCCTGTTGCTCGCACGTCGCGAAGCGGGAAGCGCCACGGAGACGGACAGTGCATCACTCACTCATGCGTACGGACGGCGGGGCGATCCAAGTCGACGCCGACCTTTGGCTCTGCGCCCTGGACCTGGCCGCCGTCGGCGGCTGGAAGCCCCAGGGAACCCAGCCGCCCACCGGGGAAGACCTCGCCGGCGATCGGTTCGCGTACTACGAGCCGGACCGCCGCCGCGTCCTCGGCGAGGACGCTTCCGAGTTCGCCAAGTACCTCGAGATGGCCCTGGCCGAGGTCTCCGACGCCGTCGTCCCGATGGCCGGGAACGAGTTCGGGGACGAGTGGACGCTGACGCTGCTGACCAAGGCCGCCGGCGGCCAGGCCCTGCTCGCCGAGCAGGCGGCCGCGGCCAAGGAGATCCTCAGCGGACCTCCGAAGAGCGACGCGCGCGAGCTGGTGCAGTTCCTGCGCGGCGGCGAGTTCTCGATCCATCCGTCGAAGTGACGTTTCCGCGCCCGCAGGGCGCAGAAACGCTCAACGAGGAAGCGAGCGCGGCCGAGGCCGAAGAACGCCGAACACGGCGACCCGGCCCCCCTCAACGCTCGTAGACCGGACTCTCCGCCCGACCGCGCGCCGCCAGGTACGCCAGGAGATCCAGGATCTCGTGCCGGCTGAACGTCGACAGCAGCCCGGTCGGCATCGGCGAGACCTCGGACACGATGCGCTCCTCGACGTCCTCGAGGAAGATCTCCACCGTCGCGTCGCGGTCGTACGGATCGTCCTGCAGCAGCACGCGGCCCACGTCCTCCTCGACGACCAGCCCTGAGTGCACGAGGCCGTCGATCGTGATGAAGATCTCCGCGCGGTACTCGTCGGCCACCTGCGCGGAGGGCTCGAGGACCTGCCGCAGGAGCTCCTCGCGCGAGTAGCGCTGCGCGACGTCGCCGAGGTCGGGGCCCGTGTCGCCGCCCGCGTCCCCCTCGGGGGCGCCGTCGATGCGGTGGCACGAGACGCACGCGGCCTGCTCGAACGCCGCGCGGCCGCGCTCGAAGGAGCGGCCGTGGTCCAGCTCGCCCAGGAACGGCCGCAGGTCGTCGACGCTCCAGTCGCGCACGAAGCCGCGCGCGGGGGAAGCGTTCGCCGGAACCGCGGCGGCCGGCGCTTCCGCGGGCTCGTCGTCGAGGCTCGCGACGACGTGCATCACGCCGTTCATGCGCACCCAGTGACCGGGGAACGTGCAGACGAAGGGGTGGTCGCCGACCTCCGGCGCGACGAAGCGCAGCGTCTGCTCCTCGCCGGGCTGCAGCAGGCGCGTGCCCCACAGGACCTCGGGAACGTCGGGGACGAAGCCGCGCGCGTAGCCCTCGCTGGTCCGCGCGAGCGCCTCGGCCGCGAGGCCGACGACCGACAGCTTGCCCGGCGCGGTGACGAGCAGGTTGTGCGGCATGATGTCGGTGTTCTCGAACGTGAGCTCGACGGCGCGCCCGGCCTCGACCCGGATCTCGTCCTGGTCGTAGAGCATCTCGTCGCGGATCGGACGGATCACGATCGCGACCGGACCCAGCGAGCGCAGGGCGCGACGCAGCTCGCTCGCACGGTCCGCGTCGAGCCGCGTCGCGAGCTCGCCGCCCAGCGCGCGCACGGCGCGCGACGAGTCGGCGGCGTTCATCCAGGCCGGCGGGCGTTCCGCCCAGGCCAGGATGCGCGTCGCGGTCGCCTCGACGACGCCTTCGCGCCAGAGCTCCACCGGAATCGAGCCCAGGGCCTCGAGGGCGTCGAGGGCGACGCTCTCGTCGTCCAGCAGCGAGGAGAGCATCGACGCCGACCACTCCTGGTTCACGCCGAGTGCGCCCACGGCCTGGATCGCCTTGCGGCGCGCGTACTCCGCGGGCGGGAGCATCTCGAAGTCCATGCGCGTCTCCGCCGGACCGCCGGGGAAGCTGGCGACGACGTTGCGCCCCGCGTCCAGGAGCGTGAGCTCCAGGTCGTCGAGGCGCCGCGCGAAGTCCGCGTCGGTGCGGTTCCAGATCGTCACGGTCTCGACGACCCGGTCCCGGCCCAGGTCGAGCTCCCACCACGGATTCGCCTGGTCCTCCAGCGTGTGCGTCTGACCGCCGTCGGCCCACGTGCCGCTGCGGATGCCGTCCACGGCGCGCTCGGGGGTCCCGCCCCAGTTCGTCGAGGACTGCGTGGCGACGCCGAGCGGGGCCACGTTCGCGCCACCCTCGAACACCTCGACCTCGGCCAGCGTCAGCGTGCGGCGCGGCCCCGGCAGGCTCACGCGAACGAAGCGCGTGGGCCGGCGTTCGGTCGTGTCCGCCTCCGCGGGCCGCTGCAGGATGGTCTCCCACAGGAAGCCGGCGAGGTTCGAGCGGACCTCCGGATCGACGACGAGGGGAATGGCCTCGATGCGCTCGATCCGGCTCCACGGCTGGCCGTCGCCGGGCGCCGGCTGGGCCAGTCCCGCCGCGAGCGCGGCCGCCGTCACCTGGCGCTTCGTCGCTGGGCGCCCGGAGTTCGCCGCCAGGGACGCGAGCCGCTCGAAGGTCCGCGACGAGATCGGCCCGGAGCCTTGCTGGAGCCTGCGAAAGAGCCCCGCGAGCACGTGATCCGCGTGCGCGTCGTCGCTCGCGTCCACGCGCTCGATGGCCTCGAGCAGCTCGTCGAGCTCGCTCGTGCCGCGCAGCCGGGCCAGGCCTTCCAGCGCCGCGTCGACGTCCGCGCCCATGCGCGCGAGCTGTTCGCGGAAGCGCGCGACCGTCGGCGCGAGGGCCTCGAGCTCGTCGGACTCGAGGCGGTGCAGCAGGTACTCGAGCGCCGCGGGGTCGTCCGCGAGGTAGCTCCCATCGTCCCGCAGCGCGACCTTCCACGCGGGCGCGAGGGCGCGCGTCGTCTCCTCGAGCGCGTAGTCCAGGAACTCGTCTCCCGGCCGATCCAGCGCGGCGAGCGCCGCCCGGGCCGCCGCGGCCGTGCCGAGGTGGCTCAGCGCCACGAGCCCCTCGAGCCGCACGCGCGGGTGCGGGTCGCGCACGGCGCGGGCGAGGGGCTCCAGCGGCCGCGCGAGGGCGTGCCGCCAGTCGCGCGCGACGCGCACGGCCGCGGCGCGCGCGCGCGGGTCCGCGGACTCCAGCACGGCCGCGAGCAGCTCCGGCGCGCAGACGCCGACGGTCTGGCGCACCCACAAGGCCTCGAGGCGCAGCGCGTCGAACTCCGGCGACGTCCGATCCAGGCCGACGACCCAGTCGTCGATCGCCCGCGCGACGTCGTCGGGATCGCGCTCCCCGAGCTCGCGCCGCACGCGGTAGCGCACGCGGTCCTCGGGCGTGCGCAGGAGCTCCAGGAGCTCGGCCACGCCTCGGCCGGCGATCTCGGGCGCGTCGAGCAGCGGTCGCCCCGCGGCCGTCACCCGCCAGACGCGCCCGTGGCCGTGGTCGCGGCGCGGGTCGCGGATCGAGAACTGCATGTGTCCGATCAGCGGGTTGAACCAGTCGACGACGTACAGCGCGCCGTCGGGCCCGAACTGCTGGCCGACCGGCCGGAAGTTCGGGTCGTCCGACCACAGAAGCGGCCCGACCTTCTCGCCGCGGAAGCCCGAGCCGTCGTCGTGCATGCGGTGGCGCAGGATGCCGCGGAAGCCGATCACGTTCGTGATCAGGAACTGGCCCTGCGCGTCGTCGGGGAAGTGGCGGCTCGACACGAACTCGGAGCCGCCCGTGGGCCGCACGCGCTCGGTGAACGAGTCGACGCGCGGATGCTTGCCGGGGTAGGCGAGGTGACCGGACAGCGGCAGCGCGAAGTAGTTGCTGCCGTCCGAGGCGTCGGAGAGGAAGTCCTGCCCCCAGCGGTCGAAGGTGTGCCCCCACGGGTTGAGGTAGGGATAGCTGACGAACACCTCGAGGAAGTGCCGCCGCGGCTCGTAGCGAAACGTCCCGCCGTTCAGGCAGCGCACCGGGCCCCACGGCGTCTCGACCTGCGTGTGGTGGAACGTGCCCTCCTGGAAGTAGAGCGCGCCGCCCGGGCCCCACGTGAAGGCGCTGATCGAGTGGTGGCTGTCCTCGGTCCCGAACCCGTGCAGCACCGTCTCGCGCTCGTCCGCCACGTCGTCGCCGTCGGTGTCGCGCAGGAACACGAGGTTCGGCTGCTGCGCGACGTACGCGCCGCCGTGGCCCAGCTCGAAGCCCGTCGGCACGTACAGGTCGTCCGCGAACACCGTGTGGTGGTCGGCGCGCCCGTCGCCGTCGCGGTCCTCGAGGATCACGAGCTTGTCGGTCGGCGCCTCGCCCGGCACGGCGTGCGGGTAGCTCGGCATCGTGAGCACCCACAGCCGCCCGCGCGCGTCGAAGGTCATCGCCATCGGGTTCCCGATGGGAAAGTCGGCCTCGGAGGCGAAGAGGTTCACGTCGTAGCCCGCGGCGACCTGCATGCGCTCGAACGCGACCGCGGGGTCGAGGCTCGCGAGGTCCAGAGCCCCGCCGAAGTTCGGCTCGTCCTGTGAGCGGGCCGCGGCGGCGAGGGTCAGCAGCGCGAATGCGTGGAGCACCCGCCTCATCGGACGGACTCGTCGCCGGAACCGGGGGGGGTCGCCGCGCGCACGCTCTCGCCGATCCGGCGGTCCAGCGCGGCGACGCGCTCGTCGAGCACCTCCATCTCCGGCGGGAACGACACGACGCCGAACGGTTCCGCGCGGCGGCCGAACACGTACTCGCCGTTGACGGGGCGCCAGCGCAGGAACCACTCGCGGTTCTTGGCGACGACCAGCGCGCGCGTCTCCTCCGCGGCGTCGTCCCAGGACGCAGACGCGCCCGCCAGACCCGCGAGGAACGCGGGCGCCAGGCGCTTGGCGCCCTCCGCGTTCAGGTGCAGGCCGTTGATCGTCAGCGGCGTGGCGCCGGCTTCCGCGTACAGGCGGAGCGACGGGGTGAAGAGGTCGACGAAGGGCAGCGCGTTGCCGTCGGCGACGGTGCGCACCGCGTCGGTGTAGAGAGCGAGCAGCCGGTTGCGCTCGTCCGCGGGCGGCAGCGGGTCGCCCAGGTCCTCGCAGGCGATCGGCGACACCAGCGCGAGGCGCGGAGCCTCGTCGCCCTGGCGCGAAGCGCGGAGCTCCTCGACCAGCGCCGCGAGGCCGTCCCGGAACGCCGGCAGCCCGGCCTCGCCGTCGAAGGCCTCGACGCCGCCGTAGCACAGCACCACGACGTCCGCCTCGATGCGCCCGAGGTGGTCGTGCAGGTCGCCGAAGTTCAGCGGCCGCGGCCGCAGCGACACCGTGTCGCCCGACCAGCCGAGGCAGCGCACGCGCAGCTCGAGCTCGGGGTGCGCGCCGCGCAGCAGCGTCTCGAAGTAGCCGAAGGACGCCATGCGCTCGACGAACGTGCCGCCCACGACGGCCACGGTGTCGCCGTCGCGCAGCTCGAGCGTCGGGCGCTCGCTCGCGAGGACTCCGGGCAGGGCCAGGGCCAGGAGAGCGGTCCAGGTGGGGAGCATGCGGCTATCTTGTGGGCGCGCCCGAGCGCGCACAAGGAGCCCGTCATCCCCGGTCGGGCGCGCCGGTTCAGCGATCCGATCGCCGCAGGGCAGCCCGCAGCGAGGCGAGCAAGTCGCCGCGCAGCGCGCGCCACTGCGCCGGAGGGCCGAGCGGGAAACGCTGCGACACCTCGAGCTCGATCCCGAGGTAGCGACGCGTCGGCACCTCGCGGCGCAGCGCCGTCGTCAGTCCGTCGGCCGTGCCGCGATAGGGGTAGTTGCGGCGCAGGAGCAATTCGGGGCGGAGCTCCCCGAGGGCACGCAGCCAGCGCGCGGCGAAAGCGCGTTCGCGCGGTCGCGCGGGGTCGTACAGCAGCGCCACGTCGGCCCGGCGCGTCTCACCGTTCAGGCGCGGCGTGAAGCTGTGCACGGAGACGTGCAGCACGAGCTCGTCGCGCGCGGCGGCCAGCGCGCGGTCCAGCGCGGCGCGCACGGCCCGGCGGTGCGGCACCCACTCGCGCTCGATCAACTCCGCGCGCACGGCGGCGGGCAGCACGCGCGTCCACTCGGAGAACACGCGCGGGTTGTCGCGCGAGCGGTTGGCGTCGACCAGCAGGCGCGTCGTACGCGCGACGACGAGCGGCGCGCGCAAGCCGCGCCGGAGGTCGCGGCCGAGCTCCGCCGAGCCCGGGTCCCAGCCGCGGTGCGTCCGCAGCGCAGCCGCGGCGCCGCGCAGCGCGGTCCGCCATTCGGCGGGCACGTGCGCGGTCGCGTGCTCGCACGAGAGGACGACGCGCGTCACGGCCGGAAGGTCCGGTCGGCCTCGCAGCAGTCGGCCAGCTCGGCGTAGACCGCGCGCAGCTCGTCGGCATCGAACGACGGGCCGAGCACCGCGAGCACGCGCTCGGCGAGCGTCCCCCGCGACAGGATCGTGCGCGCGGGCTGCTCCAGCTCCGCGGGGCCGTCCCAGGACGCTTCCAGGAGCTGGCGCCACAGTGCGCCGAGCGTGGGCGCGCGCCCGCGCGTGCTGCCGAAGAGCTCGGCGAAACCGTCGTCCGCGATCTCCGCCCGCGGTCCGAGCTCGATCGCGCGCTGCGCCAGCGCGACGAGCGAGGCGGAGCTCTGGGCGCGCTGCGCCTCGCCGGAGCTCCAGCGCTCCTCGACGAGGCGCCGCACGACCGCGGCCACGGCGGCGGCGACGGCGAGGTCGTGGCTCGTGCACTCCTGGGCGTCGATCAGCCGGATCTCGACCGCCATGCGGTCGAAGCGCGCGATCGCTCCCCGCGCGTTCGTGAAGCTCTGCCCCACGAGCGCTTCGTCCGCGCCGAGCTCCTTCAGCTCGACGTCGATCGGCTCGAGCACGTCGCGCCGATAGGCCTCGTACGTGAAGACGGGCTCGGGAATCACGTCGCCGGTCATCGCGCGCGCGCGCCTCGAGTTCGTCCAGTAGTGGTCGAGGCGGCTGTCGAGCTTCCCCGTGGCGCGGCCCTCGAGGACCGGCGAGCTCGCCGCCAGCGCCGGGATCAACGGCAGCGCGACGCGCACGGCCGCCATCAGGGCTCCGAACTGCGCCTCGTCCGCGAAGGGCAGGTTCAGGTGCACGCTCTGCAGGTTGGACCACCCGTGTCGAGAGCAGTCGAACAGGCGGTCGTAAGCGCTGTACACCGCGGCGTTGTGGTGCGGCCAGATGCGTGTCTCGCGCGCCGGGTCCATCCACGGGTGCATCGCGGTCGGCAGGCGCCGGGCGTCGAGCTCCTCGCGCAGGAGCGCGTCGAGACGCGCACCGCTCTTCCGAAACGCCGCCGCGACGCCCTCGAAGCTCGGGACCGGGCCGTTCGTCTTCATCTCGATCACGTGGGAGACGAGCTCGTTGGACCAGCCGATCGGGCCGTCGTCGAAGTCCTCGGCCCAGTCGCCCCCGCCGTTCGCGAGCCGCAGCACCTCGTCGACCACCGGACGCACGTCCAGCGTGTCGCGCGCGACGACGGCGGCCTCGATCTCGATCCCGTAGCCTTCGAAGAGCCCGAGAGGCGAGGCGCTCACCGGGCGCCCCACTGCTTGCGCGCCTCGACGCCGTCGAGCAGGTGTCGGATGATGCGCTCGTACAGCTCGCCCTTCAGCTCGACGTCCTCGCACCCCGCGTCGATGTTGGGGTTGTCATTGACCTCCATGACGAGCACCCGGCGGCCGACCTCCTTCACGTCGACGCCGTACAGCCCGCTGCCGATCGCGTTCGCGGCGCGCAGCGCGACCTTGACGATGCGCGGCGGCGCCTCCGCGGTCGGAACCTGCTCGACGCGCCCGTAGCGGTAGCTGCCGCCGTCGGTCTTCTTGACGATCTGCCAGTGACCGCGCGCCATGTGGTAGCGACACACGTAGAGGACCTTGCCCCCGAGCACCCCGACGCGCCAGTCGAACTCGGAGGGGGTGAACTCCTGGACGAGCAGCAGGTCCGACTCCGCCAGGATCTTGGCGCCCTCGCGCTCGAGCTCCTCGGGAGTGCGGCACTTGACGACGCCCTGGGAAAACGAGCTGTCCGGCAGCTTCAGCACGCACGGAATGCCGACGCGCCGCTCGACCTCGTCGACGTCGATGCGATCGGTGATCCACGTGCGCGGCGCGGGGACGCCGTCGACCTCGAAGATCTCCGCCTGGAACACCTTGTTGGTGCAGCGGAGGATCGACTCGGGGTCGTCGATCACCGCCAGGCCCTCCGCCTCGGCGCGCTGGGCGAACCGGAAGGTGTAGTGGTTGACGCTCGTCGTCTCCCGGATCAGCAGCGCGTCGAACTCGCTCAGACGACCGTAGTCGTCCTTGGTGATCATCTCGACGCCGAAGCCGAGCGACTGGGCCGCCGACTGGAAGCGCTCCAGCGCCTTGGGGTTGGAGGGCGCGAGCTCCGCGGTGGGATCGTGCAGGATCGCGAGGTGGAAGCGCGGCGGCCGGGCGTGTCGCGTCCGGTAGCGGGGGCGCGAGAAGTAGTCGATCGCCGCCTCGCGCACCGTGTCCCAGTGCGAGTCGGGCACCTCGCGCAGCGCGATCGGCGCGACGCTGGTCAAGCGCCAGCGGTCGCCGCTGCGATGGAACTGCGCGCGCATCAACGGCGTCGGAAACTGCCGGAACAACGCTCGCGCGAGGCGCTCGTGGCGCGCCGCGACGTTCCTCCCGAAGTACACGCTGAGCTCGAATCGATCCGACTTCAGGTCCGCGAGGCCGCGCTGGATGGTCCGGTCCAGCTCGTCGTCGAAGGCGCGGACGAGCGCCCGGCTGCGCATGTCCAGGACCGTCATCAGGCCCGGGAAGGGCCGGTGCCGACGCGCGGTGGCGAGCAGCGAGACGTAGTAGCCCTCGGTCTGGTAGCGGTACGACCGACAGAGGTTGAACGCGCGAACACCGCGTTCCTTGGTCCAGGTCGGATCCTGGAGGTACTCGGTCGCCCGGAGGACCTGGACACCGTCGATCTCGAGGGGCCAGTCCTCCAGCTTGCTGACGACCACAATGGTCTTCATCGCGGATCCTGATTCTCGGTTGGAGAGGCGCGCAGTACAGCATCCCGCCGAGGGGAATCAAGCCGGATGGAACGAGGAGTTCAGCGCGGTTCGCTGACCGGCGGCCAGTCGTCGGTCCGGAACGACGAGGCCGGCAGGCCGGCGCCGTTCCGGAGCGTTCCGGCGTCGTCCGCGCCCCAGGCGTAGCGCACGGCCACGGGTTCGGGGACGCGCTCGGAGCTCACGATCACCTCGCCGTTCTGGATGCGCGCCTCGGCCGGGTGGAACATGCGGTCGGAGCCGGCGATCAGGAAGGGGCTCTGCGCCTCCACGGAGAGCTGCAGGCCCTCGGCGTGCTCGAACGCGAGGTGCGCCTCGGCGCCCTCGACGTGCATCGACGCGAAGCGAGGCCCGCGGCAGTCCACGCCTTCGCGGCCGTAGGCTTCGGCCAGAGCCCACGCCGCCAGGCGGCGCCCCACCTCGCGCTTCTTGCGCGGGTGGATGTCGGCGGGGTCGCCGAGGTCCATGGTCACGACCATCCCGGTGTTCGGAACGTCCTCGGCCATGGCCTGCGCCTCGCGCAGCTCGGCCGCCTGTCCGACGTCGCCCGGGTACGCGAAGGGAGCGATCTGCACGAAGTAGAAGGGCAGGTCCTCGCGGTCCCACCACCGTCGCCAGTCGGCGATCAGCGCGGGCAGGAGCTCGCGGTACTGCTGCGCGCGCGCGACGTTGCTCTCGCCCTGGTACCAGGTGGCACCGCGGATGGCGAAGGGCGCGATCGGGGCGACCATGCCGTTGAAGAGCGCCGCGGGGTGGTCCTGCGAGAACCAGGAGCCGCGCGGCCAGGTGCCGATCTCGCCGAGAGCGGCCCCGCGGCGCACCTTCCAGTTGCCCGCGAGGGCGATGCCCGCCCCGGGACCCGTGCTGGCCGGGCGCAGGCGCATCTCCTCCGCGACCTTGCCGACGCGACCCAGTCCGCCCGTGTCGATGGCGAGCACCGTGATCAGCAGCGGACCCCCGTCCGCGCGATCGGCCGGGATCCGGTAGCTGCGCGGTGTGCGCCAGTGACCGTCCAGACGGGTCGCGCCGACGACCTCGCCGTTCAGGTAGGTCAGGTCGAGGTCGTCGATCGGCCCGAGGTCCAGGATGAGCTCCTGACCGGCCCAGTCCGCGGGCGGCTCGACCGTGCGGCGGAACCACACGCAGCCGTCGAACTGGCCGAAGCCCAGCTCGGACCAGTCCGCGGGCAGCACGCCGTCCTTCCACTCGGAGTCGTCGAGCTCCGTCGACATCCAGCCTTCGCGCAGTCCGGGGTCGACCGCGGTGAGACGGCTCCACCAGTCGGAGCGGCGCTCCTCCAGGGACGGCTCGCCGCGCGAGCGCAGGGCGCGGTCCATGCGCGCGATGCGCGGCTTGAACTCCGGCATCTGCCGCAGCGTGAGGCCGCTGATCCACGCCTCGATCGGCGTCCCGCCCCAGGTCGAGTCGATCAGCCCGACGGGAACGCCGAGCTCGGCGCGCAGCTCGCGGCCGAAGTAGTAGGCGACGGCGCTGAAGCCCTCGGCCGTCTCGGGCGTCGTCGCGACCCACGCGCCCTCGCAGTCGCGCGCCTGTCCGTAGGACGTCGCGTTCGTGACGGTGAAGAGGCGCAGCTGCGGGTCCCGCGCGGACGCGATCGCCGTGTCGGCGCCCTCGGACTCGCGCAGCGGCCACTCCATGTTGGACTGGCCCGAGCAGAACCAGACCTCGCCGAACCACACCTCGCGCACGAGCGGCTCGCCGTCGCCTTCGATCCGCAGGGTGTGAGGCCCGCCCGCCGCGCCCGTCGGCAGCAGCGCGCGCCAGGCTCCGGTCTCGTCGGCGCGCGTCGACACGGGCTCGGCGACCCACGCGCCGCGCAGGGTGATCGTGGCACCGGGCGCCGAGCGTCCCCAGATCGGAACCTGCTCGTCGCGCTGGAGCACCATCCCGTCACCGAAGATCGAGGGCAGCTTGACGTCGGCGCGAGCCGCGTCGACGAACAGCGGAACGGCGAGAGCGAGAGCAGCGAGGCGCAGCATGCGGGGCGGGCGGGTCTAGGGGTTCCAGGCGGGGGTGTTCGCGGTCGGCCCGGGGGCCGCGGAGTGTCGCAGGGATTATCGCGAGTTCGCCGGGTTTTGGCCAAAGCCGCCCCGACGGGGCGAAATCGAGACCGCGGACCCCGGCGTCCGGGTCGCTCTTTTCAGGGCCGGGTAGTCTGGGAGGGCACGGCCGGGACCCCGACGACGAATTCCTCGGTTTCTCGCATTGCCCGGATCGCTCCGCGACTGTCCACGGGCGAAAGCCATGGCCGAATCCCCCGACATCTCGCACCTGCTGGAGCAGTCGAACTGGCTGCGCGCGCTGGCGCGCAGGCTCGTGGCCGACTCGAACCAGGCGGACGACCTCGTCCAGGACACCTGGGTCAGCGCCCTCGAGTCCGGACCCAGCGGCGACCTTCCGGTGCGCGGCTGGATCGCCACCGTGCTGCGCAACGGCGCCGCGCGCCACCGGCGGCGCGACGACGACCGCGCGCATCGCGAGCAGGCCGTCGCGCGCACCGAGCCGACGCCGTCGGCGCACGAGGTCGTCGAGCGCGCCGCGCTGCACAGCGACGTGGTGCAGGCCGTCCTCGGACTCGAGGAGCCGTTCCGCACCGCGATCCTGCTGCGCTTCTTCGAGCAGCGCTCGTACGCGGAGATCGCGAGACAGACGGGGACGACGAAGGCGACGGTCAACAGCCGCATCACGCGCGGGATCGAACGCCTGCGCCGCCGGCTGGACCGCGCCTACGGCGGGGACCGCAAGGCCTGGGTGATCGCGCTCGTTCCCCTCGCGGGGAAGCCGAGCCTCCTCGAACTCGTCCGGTACGGCGCCCCGCAGGCGCTGGCCACATCCCAAGGAGCCACCCTGATGTACGCCGCAATCGGCACCGCGACCGCCGCGGTCCTCGTGACCACCCTCAGCTTCTCGTCCTCCGATGCGAAGCCCCTCGAAGCACCCGCACTACTGCGCACGACCCCGGTATCGCAACCCGCCGAAGCCGCGGCCGAGCTCGCCGCCCCGCCGGCGACTCCGCGCGAGCTCGCCGCGGCGGATCGCGAGCCCGTCGAGGCGCCGGCCACGGAACAACCGGGCGAATCGCGCTGGAGGGCCCAGCTGTTCCACGCCATGCACCTGTCGGAGTCGACCACGACGGTCGCCCTCAGCTCCGGCGCCGGCGACCTCGAGGTCCTGCAGTCGAACGACGGGATGCTCCGCATCGAGGCGGAGGTGTCCGTCCGGCAGAGCCGCGTTCGTCCCGAGCAGCTGACGACCCAGTTCTTCGACCACATCGAGCTCGAGGAGTCGGACTCGAAGGTCAGCCTGCACGACCTCCACGAGGGAACGAACACCGGCTGGAACGTCGACATGAAGATCTACGTCCCGCGGGCCATGAGCATCACGGCGGCCAGCGGTGCCGGCGACATCGAGATCCTCTTCGCCGCCGGCGAGGTCTCGGCGAGCTCCGGGGCCGGGGACGTCGAGATCGTGCTGAAGGACCAGACCGCCCACATCGCGGCCACGGCGGGCGCCGGCGACGTGGAGATCGAGGTCGAGGGCCTGAAGGGCGACCTGAAGGCCACGTCGGGAGCCGGGGACGTCGAGGTCGCCGCACGGCGCGCGGAGCCCGGCACGTACGTGCTGACGAGCGGGGCGGGAGACGTCGAGCTGACGCTGCCCGCCGGCGTCGTCGGCAGCTTCGACCTGGAGACCGGCGCGGGCGACATCGAGGTCCCGGCGGAGCTCGGCCTGAACGTCGAGGACAAGGGCGGCGCCGGCAGGCGCGCGCGCGGCTCGAACGGCACCGGCTTCGAGATCAAGATGCGCGCGGGCGCGGGCGACGTCGAGATCCAGATCGCCAAGGGCTCGGGCCAGCCGATCTGACCCTCGCGCGAGTCGCGGGTCACGGAGCGGGCGTCTCCTCGGGGGGCGCCCGCCCTGCGTTGCGCGGTCCTCCGGACGAAGCGCTCAGGCCGCCATCGCGACGAGATCGCACTCGACGCCGCGGACCCAGTCGAGTGCCTCCAGGAGGCACTCCTGGGCCGCCTCGAGGGTCAGACCGGAGGCCGTCGCGCCCTCCCAGTCGGCGCGCTCGAGGGCCAGGGCGACGTTCAGCGCGCTGCCGAGCGGCCCCGCGTGGTCCAGCAGCGCGTCGTGCAGGTCCTCGGAGAGCGGGAGCCGGCTCAGGACGCTCTCCATCGAGACGTCGAGCAGCGCGTCGAGCGTCGAGAAGAGGCCCACCGTGAAGTAGCGACTGCTGTCCGCGACGCCCTGCCGAACGGCGACGAGCTCGCAGGTCTTCGCGCGCTGCATCGACGTCGCCAGCAGGTCCTGGGGCTTGCCCCCCACCGACGACAGGAGCAGCAGCGCGGTCAGGTTCTTGACGTTGTCGAGCCCGAGGTACACGAGCGTCTCGTGCACCGAATCGATCTTGCGCGGCATGCCGTACAGCGCCGAGTTCATGTGGCGCAGCAGCCGCAGCGAGATCCCGACGTCCTTGCTGACGAGCTCCTGCGCGCGCTCGAACTCGAAGTCGGGCTGCTGGAGCTCGGCGAGGAGGCGCAGCAGGTTCACGTGGGCCGGCGCGATCGAGCGCCCCTTCACGATCCGCGGCTTCGCGAGGAAGAAGCCCTGGAAGTACTGGAAGCCGACGTCGCGGCAGAGGTCGCACATCTCCTGGGTCTCGATCTTCTCGGCCAGGAGCTCCACCCGGTAGGGCCGGAGCAGCTCGACCTGCCGTCGGACCTCGGCCTCGTCGGCGTGCAGCAGGTCGACCTTGACGATGTCGGCGAACTCGAGCAGCGGCCGCGTCTGCTCGGTGAACACGAAGTCGTCCAGCGCGATGCGAAAACCCTGCCCGCGCAACCGGCGCAGGCCCTCGAGCACCCGCGGCTCGGCCATCACGTCCTCGAGCACCTCGAGCACCACGCGTTCGGGAGGCACCGGCAGCGGGTAGTCGCCGACGATGAAGCTGCGCGTCAAGTTGAGGAAGGCGAGCCGCTCGCCGACCACGCGGTCCAGCCCGATCTCGCTGACGGCGTTCAGGATCACCTCGGAGGTCGCGCGGTCGCCGTCCTCCGACTGACTCAGGTCGAGCCCCTCCCCGCGGAACAGGAGTTCGTACGCGCAGACGTTCAGCGTGCGTCCGTAGATGGGCTGGCGGCCGACGAGGATGTCCTTCATGGGATCGAACGGACCGGCGGCCCGGGTCCGGGCGTCTGCACGCCTCGACCGGCGCCGAAGTGGGCTCCATCGGCGCCCGCGAGCGGGGCTCTTGAGGGCTCTCGGAACTCGATGCCCGCGACCCCGCGCGGGCTCGCGTGAGAATCGGTTGGGGGAGATCCGGCGGGGGTCGGGCCCGCGGAACCCACGGAACCCCGTCAGCTCAGTCCAGGCACTCGACGATCGCCGACATCGACCCGGCACACCGCGGCACCAGCGGATCCGCCCCATGGGCGTGAACCCGCTCCTGGTGGTGCTCCGCCGTCTCGCGCGGCCCGGTCCAGACGATGACGCGCCCGGTGGAGTCCACCTCGACGGCCATCGCGTAGGCCGTCTCGCGCGAGTGCGCGAACAGTTCCCGGAGCATCTCGATCACGTACTCGTAGGTGTGCTCGTCGTCGTCGAGCAGGACGAGGTTCCAGCGCCTGGTCGGCCGCGTCTTCGCAGCCGTGCGCTCCTTCGGAGCCGTGATCGGCACGCGCTCGATCGTCGCACGATGCGGCGAAGTCGGCCAGGTCCGGCGGAAGCTCCGTGGACCGGTTCTTCCAGGAGGGCCGCCGCGCGGCGTCTCGCAGGCGAGAACGGGAGGTTTGCGAGCACTTTCGTGGCAGGTGCGAGGCGCGCCTCGCGCCACGGAGGGTGGAACCGGCCCGACCCTCCTCGCTCACATGGGCTTGCGGAGGCCGGACGCGAGAGCGCCCCGGGCGGACGAACCCGTACACGGAGACACGAACGATGAACATGATCGAGAAGATGGTCGGCGACATGGGCGCCGCGGCGATGGGAGCGCTGATCCTGCTCGGGGATCGCCTGGGGCTCTACCGGGCCCTGGCCGAGGCGCCGGCGACGGCGGCGGAGCTGGCGGATCGCACCGGCACGAACGAGGTGTACGTGCGCGAGTGGCTCAGCGCCCAGGCGGCGTCGGGCTACGTCGAGCACGACGCGGAGACGGCGCGGTTCTCCATGACGCCCGAACAGGTCGCGACCCTGGCCGATCCGCAGAGCCCGGTGCTGATGACCGGCGGCTACTACTCGCTGGCCTCGCTGTTCCACGACGAGCCGCGCATCGCCGAGGCGTTCAAGAGCGGCGACGGCGTGCCGTGGGGCGAACACAGCGGCTGCCTCTTCTGCGGCGTCGAGAAGTTCTTCCGCCCTTCCTACAAGGCACATCTGGTCGGCGAGTGGATCGATGCGCTGGACGGCGTGCGCGCCAAGCTCGAGCGCGGTGCGCGCGTCGCCGACGTCGGCTGCGGGCACGGGGCGTCGACCCAGGTGATGGCCGCGGCCTTCCCGAACTCGACGTTCGCCGGTTTCGACTTCCACGGTCCGTCGATCGAACACGCGCGGCGCGCGGCGCGCGAGAGCGGCCTGTCGAACGTCGAGTTCCACGAGGCGCAGGCCAAGGAATTCGGCGGCGAGCCCTACGACCTCGTGTGCTTCTTCGACTGCCTGCACGACATGGGTGACCCGGCCGGCGCCGCGGCCCACGCGCTCGCTCGTCTGAAGCCCGACGGCACGCTGATGGTGGTCGAGCCGCAGGCGGGAGACACGCTCGCGGACAACCTGAACCCGGTCGGCCGCCTGTACTACGCCTTCTCGACCATGGTGTGCCTGCCGACCTCGCTCTCGCAGGACGTCGCGAAGGGACTCGGAGCGCAGGCCGGTGAGAAGCGGCTGCGCGAGGTGCTTACCGACGGCGGCTTCACGCGCGTCCGGCGCGCGACGGAGACCCCGTTCAACATGATCCTGGAGGCCTGTCGGTAGCCCGGACCCGCGCCGGATATCGGTTTTCGCGCTGGAACCTCACACTACGGGAGGTCGTAGGTTGCCGGGACAAGGCGCGGTCATGGACTTCGAAGCGATCAAGATCGGCGAGCTGGCGCGGCGCGCGGACGTCTCCGTCCGGGCGCTGCACCACTACCACGAGCTCGGCCTCCTGGTGCCGTCGTTCCACGGCGGCTCCGGGCACCGGCTGTACTCCGAGGCGGACCTCGAGCGACTCCTGCGCATCCGTGCGCTGCAGCAGCTCGGATTCTCGCTCGCGGAGATCGGTCGCTGCCTGGACGAGCCGGGATTCTCGCCGCTCGAGGTCGTCGAGCTGCACCTGCGCGGGCTGCGCGAACGGCTGGCCGCCGGACGCGAGCTGTGCGCGCGGCTCGAGCACCTCGCGAGCGATCTCCGCACGAAGGGCCGCGCCACTTCCGAGGACCTGCTACAGGCGTTGCGCACCATGAAAGAAATCGAGAGCTACTACACCGAGGAACAGCTGGCCCAGCTCGCCGAGCGACGTGACGGGATCGGCCCGGACGGCATGCGCCGGGCGCAGGAGGACTGGACGCGGCTCTTCGCCGAGCTCCGCAGCGCGCTGGACGAAGGGCTCGACCCCGCGGCCGATCGCGTCCAGGAGCTGGCCGCGCGCTACCGCGCCTTGATCGAGGGCTTCACCGGCGGCGATCCGGGCATCGAACAGTCGCTGCGACGGATGTACGCCGAGAAGCCCGACATCGCGTCCGGGCACGGCTACACGCCGGACCCCGAACTCCAGACCTTCGTGGGCGCGGCCTTCGCGGCCGCCCGGAGGCGTCCGGAGAATCCGGACTGAGCCCTCGACGGCGGCGGGGGGAGCCGGGCCTCGACCCGGCTCCCCTCGCTCGTGCCTGCGACCCGTGCGCACCGCGGGATACACTGGGGATCGGGGAACGGGCATGGTGCTTCAAGACGACCAGGAATCCGGCGAGGAGCTCGATCCGCGCGCCGAGGCGACGCGCACGCTGCGCCACGTCGTGGCCGGCAGGAGCGAGGACGCGCAGCGCCTGTTCCAGCTCGTCTACGACGAGCTGCGCGACCTCGCGAGCGCGTACCTGGCGCGCGAACGCAGCGACCACACGCTGCAGCCGACGGCGCTCGTGCACGAGGCCTGGGTTCGCATGATCGACCAGCGCGAGGACTCCTCCGCCAACCGGCGCCACTTCTTCGCCACCGCCGCGCGCGCGATGCGCCGCATCCTGGTCGATCACGCCCGGGCCAAGGGCCGCGTGAAGCGCGGAGGCGCCTGGAAGCGCGTGGAGCTCGACCAGGCCCTGGTACCCGACGAGGAATCGCTGGTCGACGTCACGGCCGTCGATGCCGCTCTCGAGGAGCTGCGCGAGCTCTCGCCGCGCAAGGCCGACATCGTCGAGCTGCGCTTCTTCGGCGGCCTGACCAACGACGCCGTCGCCGAGCTCCTCGAGACCTCCGAGAGCACCATCGCCCGCGAGTGGCGCTTCGCGCGCGCGTGGCTCTCGAAGCAGCTCGGCGGGAGCTGACCCGTGACCGAATCGTCCAGGCGAACGCGCTTCGAGCAGGTCCAGCAGCTCTTCGAGGCGGCCTGCGAGCTGCCGCCCCGGGAGCAGGCGGCGTTCCTCGAAGAGCGCTGCCGCGGCGACGACGAGCTGCGCCGTGAGGTCGAGCTCCTGCTGGAAGTCGACCGCACGCCCGACGAACGGCTGGAGCGACCCGCCGTCGACGTCGTCGAGACCCCCGGCTCCCCGAGCGACGCGGTCCTCCCGGCGCGCATCGGTCCGTACCGCATCGTCGACGTCCTCGGCGCGGGCGGGATGGGGATCGTGTACGAGGCGGAGCAGGACCACCCCCGCCGACGCGTGGCGCTCAAGGTGGTGAAGGGTGGCTTCGTCTCCGGCGATGCACTGCGGCGCTTCGAGCACGAGGCCGAGGTCCTGGGCTGGCTGCGACATCCCGGAATCGCGCACGTCTACGCCGCGGGCACCGCGGAATCGGAGGCCGGCGCGCAGCCCTTCTTCGCGATGGAGCTCGTGGAGGGCAGCCGCCTCGACCGCTACGCGGCGGAGCAGGAGCTCGACGACCGCGCCCGGCTCGAGCTGATGGCGCGCATCGCCGAAGCCGTGCACCACGCCCACCAGAAGGGCGTCATCCACCGCGACCTGAAGCCGGGCAACGTGCTGGTCACGGCCGACGGCTCCCCCAAGATCCTCGACTTCGGCGTCGCGCGCGTCACGACCGAGGCCGCGGCGCGGCACACGCGCACCGGCGAGTTGCTCGGCACGCTCGCCTACATGAGCCCCGAGCAGGTCGCGGCGGATCCGGCCGGAATCGACACGCGCAGCGACGTCTACTCGCTGGGCGTCATGACCTACCAGCTCCTGGCGGGCGTGCTTCCGCTCGACGTCGGAGGGGAGAGCGTGCACTCCGCGCTGCGGATCGTCGCGCAGGACGAACCGACGATGCTGGGCCGCCGCGCTCCGCGGCTCCGCGGCGACGTCGAGACGATCGTCCACAAGGCGCTGTCGAAGGAGAAGGAGCGGCGCTACGCGTCGGCCGAGGAGTTCGCCGCCGACCTGCGCCGCTTCCTGCAGGACGAGCCGATTCGAGCGCGCGCCCCGTCGGCGGGGTACCAGGCCGCCAAGTTCGCGCGCCGCAACAAGATCGTCGTCGGCGGCCTCGCGACGGTCTTCGCGGCGTTGATCGCGGGCACGGTCGTCAGCACCCGGCTCTACCTGCGCGCGGAGGATCGGCGCCGCGAGGCCGTCGCCGCGGAGCAGCGGGCGCGCGCGCAGGAAGCCGAGGCGCTCGCCGCGCGCAACGCGGAACGCGCCCAGCGCGAGCGCGTGCAGGAGGCCGAGGCCCAGGCGGTTCGAGACGCCGCGCGCGCTCGGGAGGAGGCGCTGCTGGCCGGCCGGGCCTCCGCGTTCCTGGAGGAGCTGTTCCGTTCGCCGGACTCGGGGGAGGCGCGGAGAACGGGAATCACCGCGCGCGTCATCGTGGATCGCGGCGCGGAGCGCGTTGGACGGGAGCTCGCCGACGATCCGGCGGTCCGCGCCCGCCTGCGTCACGTTCTCGGTCAGCTGTACATGGGCCTCGGGCTGTACGAGGAGGCGGCCGCCTCCCTCGACGAGAGCATCGCGCTGCAGCGCGCGGGCCCCGCGCGCCCGCGGCAGCTCGCGGCCTCGCTCTTCGCGCGCGGCGAGGTGCACCACCTGCTCTTGCAGTACTCGCGCGCCGAGGCGCTCTTCGACGAGGCGGTCTCGACCGCTCCGGAGTCGCGCGCCGAAGCGTCGGCGCTGCGCGCGCTGAACCGCGCGCTGCTGGCGCAGGAGGCGGGCGATCCGGACGCGGCCGCGCGCGCGTTCCAGGTGGCGGTGGAGTCCTACGGACGGCTGCTCGGACCCGAGCACGAGAAGACCGCCGCGGTGCGACGCCACCTCGAGAGCCTCGAGGCGCGGCTGCCCGACACGGATTCCGCGCGCTGACGCACGACCACGACGGGGGCGCTGTCCGGCCGGCGCGCTTCGAGCCATCAGCGGGTGGCGAGGTCGCTCGCGGAGTCCAGCCCGAGTGCGTGGGCTCGCTCGCGAGCCGCAGCCCTCCGGCGTACTCCTGCGCCGATCGCTACAGACCCGGCGACGAGGACGCGCGAACGCAGGCACCCGCCAACCCGTAGAAGACGGCGTCGGCAGCGAGGCCGCCGACCGTGATGCCGAGCACCGGCGAGCCTACCGCATGGACCGCGAGCGCGATCAGGAGCGGGCGCACGAGCAGCGTGTCGATCAGCTCCGCGCAGGCGAACTCGGTCAGCAGCGAGCGGGCCACGGCCGCCCCGCCGGTCGACCCCCCGCGTGCGCGCCGGCGCCGCAGCTCGAGCGCGACGACGACGGCGTAGAACCCGACGTTCTCGCCCACCGTCGCGGCGGCCGTCAGAACGTCGAGGCGACCGGACCAGGCGTGCAGGGTGGTGCCGGCCAGCACGGAGACGAGCCAGCCCGCGACGTCCGCGATCCAGTACCTGCGGAGCCACCATCCGAGGAGCGCGAGGCGGCGCCGCCGCGCCCCCGCGGCCCTCCGCGCGCCCGTACCTGCTCGTTCTTCGCTGCCCACGGCAGGGCAACAATGTCCGCACGCTCGGGATGTGACGCCGGATCGAAGAAAAGCGCCGCGGAGCCGCGGCGCGCGGGCCCCTGGAATCAGCGGCCGAAGGCCTCGACCCAGGCCTCCTCGCCGAAGCCGACCACCCAGTTGTCGCCGCGCCGCAGCGTCGGAGCCTTCAGGTTGCCGGTCGGGCCGACCGCGACCGCGGCGATCTCCTCCCAGTCCCCGGCGGACTTCGGCCGGGTGAACTTCCAGCTCTTCTTGCCCTTGGCCACGAGCACCTCGCGCGCGCCTTTCATGAGCTTGCGCAGGTCCGCTTCGCCGTACCGTTCCTTGCGCGCATCCACCGTCTCACGGACGGCGAGCCCCCGGTCGGACAAGAACTTGTCCGCGCGGGAGCAACCCGTTCACGACTTGCGGTGGTAATACCAGTCGATTGCTTTATCAGGCATGAGGAGTCTCCTTGAGGGGCTCATCCTAGCCCGGACGATTCATGACGCGTAGATCGAAACGGCTCAACTCGGTGTCTGCCGGCGCTTTGCGGACGTCGGCCCCGCAGGCGACCTCTACAGGTCGTCGAGGACGCCTGCGTTCGCACAGTGCCGGCAGGCGCCGAGAGGCGGCCGAAGGCCGCCGGTTGTGTCGTTGCGGCT